>NZ_JBXFWG010000003.1:0-149324 GCF_056854535.1 Stenotrophomonas sp. STEN054
CATCCGTCAGATATCGATATCCGACTCCGTGCCGACCAACGGTCGGCACCCACCAGAGCAATGCGCTGTTCCGACAGATCGCGGGAAACTGTCGAAGGCGGGGTAGGTCCGGTTGAGGGGGTGTGAGCGGCATGGATGCCGCGACCAGGCCCCCATGGACGGGTTTACGGCGTCCCCCTCAACCGGACCCACCCGCCATCCCACGGAATGCCAGCTTTTGAAGTTGACGTTGCCGTGGCTTGGAGCGGGTGCAGGGCTGCAAGCCCTGCAATCCCAAACCACTCAGTAAAGCGTGCGCTCCGGCGCGCCGGCCGGCGGCGGGGTGTACTGGTACAGCCAGGTCTCGGTGAGCGGCTTGCCACCACTGCGCAGGTACAGGCGGATGTCGATCTGCTCGGTACTGCCCTCCGGTGGCACCAGGTCGAACATCGCGCGGTAGCCCTTGATCTCGCGCAGCGGCCGCGCCGACACGATCTCCACCCGGCCGCGGCTGGCTTCCACCACCGCCTCCACCTCGCCCTTGTCGATCAGGCTGGCCAGCTCGCCGCCTTCGAAATCCACCGCGAAGCGCCAGCTGAAGTACTCGCGCTTCTTGCCCACCACGCCACCCAGCCCGGTGTGGGTCGCCACGCAGTGCGCCAGCGGTGTGCGGGCCGGCGGTTCGGCACCCCAGAACAGGCGGTAGCCGACCAGCAGTTCCTGGCCCGGCTGCGGCTTTTCCTTCGGGTTCCAGAACGCCACGATGTTGTCGAAGGTCTCGTCCACGGTGGGAATCTCCACCAGCTGCACCGAGCCATCGCCCCACTCGCCCTTCGGTTCCACCCACAGGCACGGGCGCTTCTCGTAGAACACGCCGTCATCCTGGTAATGGTCGAAGTTGCGGTCACGCTGCAGCAGGCCGAAGCCGCGCGGGTTGCGGTCGACGAACATGTTGAAGCGCAGGTTGCGCGGGTTCACCAGCGGACGCCAGATCCATTCGCCGCCACCGGTCCACATCGACAGGCCATCGGTGTCGTGGATTTCCGGGCGCCAGTCCCAGCCCATGCGGCGGTCGTTCTCGCCCACCTGGTACATGCTGGTGCACGGAGCGATGCCCAGGCGTTCGATGGCCTTGCGCGGATACAGCGCGCTGTCGATGTCCATCAGCAGCACGTCGCCATTGGTGATGGCGAAGCGGTAGGCGCCAGCCACGCTGGGCGAATCCAGCAGGCCGTAGACCACGATCGTGTCCGAGTCGGCCGCAGGCTGCTCCAGGTAGTACGCGATGAAATCGGGGAATTCCTCCGGCTTGCCCATGCCGGTATCGATGGCCAGCGCACGCGCGGACTGGCCGTACTGGCCTTCCTTGCCGACGGCGCGGAAGTAGCTGGCACCGAGGAAGGCAGCAAAGTCGCGGTCGGTGTCCTTGCGGGTGTTCAGGCGGAAACCGGCAAAGCCCAGGTCCGCCGGCAGCTCGCCGTTCTTCAGGCCGCTCTTGCCGTAGTTGAACGCCGCACCGTCGTAGGCCAGTTCCTGCGCCTTGCCATCGACCACGTCGAACATCCGCACCGGCGAATGGAAGTACAGGCCCAGGTGGAAGAACTTCGCTTGGAACTTGCCGGGCTGGTCGGCCCACAGCGCATGGTCCTGGCGGTAACCAATCGACTGGTACTGGTCCCAGTCCAAGGCTTCCAGCGGCTTGGGCAGCACCCGCTTGTGGCTCTGGTAAGGCGCCTGCGCCAGCGCGCGGGCCTGGCCCTTCAGGGTGGCGAAATCGAACGGCTGCGGCTGGCCGAGCCGGCGCAGGCCGAGCTGTCCACTCTTGCCGGCCGCGCAGGCCGGCAGGGTCGGCAGGCCGAAGGCGGCCAGGGCCAGGGAGGCATTGCGGAGGAAGTCGCGTCGTTGCATGCAGGCGCGGAAGCAAGGGGAAGGTCGGCCATCATAGGCAGACAAACGTTAACGGGCAGCGGAGGGCTGTATGGCTGGTTCAGCCTGCGCCAGCGCGGCCAGCCGCTCGTCCAGCTCACGCAGGGCCGGGGCCTGTGCCCCGCGCTGGGCCAGCAACAGCTGGCGTGCTTCGGCCAGCGCCGCGTGTGCCGCGTCCGGCTGGCCGGCCTGCTGCAGCGCGCCTGCCTGCGCCAGCAGCGCCTGCGGCAGCAGGGCCGTATGGTCGGGCTGACGCCAGATCGCCACCGCCCGCGCGTAGTGCCTGGCCGCCAGGGCAGCATCGCCGTGATCGCTGGCCCATTGCCCCAGCGCGAACTCACCCTGGCCAACCTCGCGGTGGGCCGGACCCAGCGCGGCAAGCAGCTGTGCCTGGACCTGCTGCAGTTCCTGCCCGGCCTGCTGGCCCTGCCCTCGCTGCAGGGCCAGCATCGCGCGCGCACGGCGCACCACCAGCGCCTCGGGATGGCGAGGGCCCCAGGCATCCTGTGCCGCCTGCCAGGCCAGTTCCAGTTCGGTGGCGGCCGCCTCGGTCTGACCCTGCCGTGCGAGTACCTCGCCCAGCTGGCGGTGCAGGCCAATCACCTGCGGGCTACGGCCATCGGCCGGTTGGTCCAGCAGGGCCAGTGCCTGCCGGTAACCGGCCAGCGCGGCAGCCAGGTGGTCGGCGCCGGCAGCCAGCCCGGCGAGGTCGGCGAGTGACTCGGCGCGACCAAAGCGCTGGCCGATGCCCTGGTGGCGCAGGGCGAGCGCTTGTTCGAACGAGGCACGCGCGTCGTCCGCGTTGCCCAGCTGGGCCTGGCAGCGGCCCAGCTGGCTGTGGAATTCGGCCACCGTCGCCGGTAACGCATCGGCCTCGCGGGCCGCCAACGGCTGCAGCGGCTGCAGGTGCGCCAGGCAATCGCGGTCGCGGCCCAGCATGCGCAGCGCGCGACCACGCTGGGTCACCGCTTCCAGCTGCAGGGCGGGCGGCACGTCGTCCACCTGCTGCAGCAGCCGGCGCTGCTGGTCTAAGGTCTGCAGGGCCAGTTGGTAATCCCCCAGGCCGATCCGCAGGCGGCCGATCACCCCTTCCAGCGCGGCCAGCGCCAGTGGCTGGTCGGCCAGTTCGGCCTCGCCACGCTGCTGCCCGGTGGCCAGCAGCTGCGGCACGTCGAAATGGCCGTGGCGCTCGCTTGCCGCCTTGTCGAACAGGCTGACGGTGAAATCCTGCATGGCCTGCGCGCGGGTCATTTCCACCTGCGCCTGGCGTGCCTGCCACAGCGCGATGGAGGTGGTGCCGAGCAGGGCCAGCACGGCCACCGAGGCCAGCGCCACGCCCCAGCGGTGGCGGCCGATGTATTTGTTCACGCGGTAGCCCACGCCGGGCGGCCGGGCCTGGATCGGCCGGCCCTGCAGATAGCGCTGCAGGTCGCCGGCCAGCGCCTCGGCCGAGGCGTAGCGCTGCACGGGATCCTTCTGCAGGGCCTTTTCCAGCAGCACGTCGAGGTCACCACGCAGCTGCCGGGCCTGACGCTGCAGCGCACGCCGCGCGGCGCCGGGCTGGTCGGCCAGGCGCAGCAGCAGTGACGATGCACGGGGCACCTGCACGTCGAGGATCGAGCGCTCCCATTCGACATCGCTGTGCCGGCGCAGGCGGTAGGGCTTGTGCCCGGTCACCACTTCAAACAGCACCACGCCCAGCGAATAGACGTCGGTGAGGGTGGTCACCGCCTCGCCGCGTACCTGTTCCGGCGCGGCGTAGTGCAGGGTGAACGCGCGTACTTCGGTGGGCGGCTGGGTGGCGTCGGCGGTGTCGTGGTCGAGCAGCGCGGCGATGCCGAAATCCAGCAGCTTCACCGTGCCGTCGGCGCGGACCAGGATGTTGGAAGGCTTGAGGTCGCGGTGCACCACCAGGTTGGCGTGGGCATGGCTGACCACCGCGCAGACCTGCAGCATCAGCTGCAGGCGCGTTTCCAGCGACGGTTCCAGGCGTCGGCAGTAATCGCTGATCGGCTCGCCTTCCACGTAGTCCAGGGCCAGGTAGGGCTGGCCATGCTGGTCCACGCCGGCATCCAACAGCTGGGCCAGGTGGGGGTGCTGCAGCCGGGCGAGGATCTGCCGTTCGCGGCCGAAGCGCTGGCGCAGCCCGGGATCGGCCACGCCGCTGCGCAGCAGCTTCAGCGCCACCTGGCGCTGGTACAGGCCATCACAACGCTCGGCCAGCCAGACCTCGCCCATGCCGCCCTCGCCCAGCGGGCTCAGCAGGCGGTAGGGGCCCACTTGGCTGCCCGCGCGCCCGGGTGGCGCCGCGGTCCACAGCGGCTGGGCCATGAACTCCTGGCTGTCGGCCTCCTGCAGCAGCAGGTGTTCCAGGTCGCGGCCCAGGGTCGGGTCGTGCTCGGCCAGACGCTCCAGGCGCATCTGCCGTGCCTCCGGGGCCAGCTCCAGCAGCTGGTCCAGCCAGGACGAAAGCAGCTGCCAGCGCGCGGCATCCATGGTCGGCCTGTGCGCCTCAGTCGCCGCGCATCGCCGCCAGCAGGAACAGCCGCGCCTTCTGCCAGTCACGGCGGATGCTGCGCTCCGAGCGTTGGCTGAGTTCGGCGATCTCCTGTTCGGACAGGCCGGCGAAGTAGCGCAGCTCGACCACCCGCGCCAGGTGCCCATCGACGGCCTGCAGGCGCTCCAGGGCCACGTCCAGGGCCAGCAGGTCCTCGTCCAGGCGCACGCCGCTGCTGCTGTTCTCGGGAATTTCGGCCACCCGTTTCAGGTCGCCGCCGCGCTTGCGCGCCAGCCGGTTGCGCGCGTAGTCGACCACCACGCTGCGCATGGCCGAGGCGGCATAGGCGAAGAAATGCGCGCGGTCCTCGAAGCGCGTCGCGCCGCGGCTGCCGAGCAGTTTCAGGTAGGACTCGTGCACCAGCGAGGTGGCGTCCAGGGTGCGTCCCTGCTGGCCGGCCAGCTGGCGCCGGGCCATCCCGTGCAGCTCCTGGTACAGCGCGGTCAGCACGCGGTCCAGCGCCGTGCGGTCACCGCCGCGCGCAGCGTCCAGCCAGACGGTGATATCCGGTCCTTCGTCCATCGCAACGCCCCCCGCAGCGGATGCTGAGCGGACTATAACGCTGCCGGTGTGCGCTGCATGAAGAGATTCAGCGCTGGCAGCGGCTGCACCACACGCTGGCGCGCTGGCCGATCATTGCGTGCTTGAGCGGGCGACCGCACTGCGGGCAAGGCAGGCCATCGCGGCCGTAGACCAGCAGCTCCTGCTCGAAGTAGCCCGGGGCGCCATCGGGGCTGATGAAATCGCGCAGGGTGGTGCCGCCACGGGTGATGGCGTAGCCGAGGGTGTCCTTCACTTCGCGGGACAGGCGCCGGTAGCGTTCGCGCGAGACCTTGCCGGCCTCGCGCAGCGGGCTGATGCCGGCCTTGAACAGGCTTTCGGCGGCGTAGATGTTGCCCACCCCGACCACCACCGCCTGGTCCATCAGGAAAGTCTTCACCGGGGCGCTGCGGCCACGACTGCGCTCGAACAGGTAATCGCCATCGAAAGCCTCGTCCAGCGGCTCCGGGCCCAGCCCCCGCAGCAGCGGGTGCACCTCGCCGGCCGGCTGCCAGAGCAGGCTGCCAAAGCGGCGCGGGTCGTTGAAACGCAGCAGGCGGCCGTTGTCCAGGCTGATGTCCACGTGGTCGTGCGTTCGCAGCGGCGTGTCACCCGGCAGCACGCGCAAGCTGCCGGACATGCCCAGGTGCAGCACGGCGCTGCCCACGGCGGTGTCCAGCAGCAGGTACTTGGCCCGCCGGTGCACCGCGTCGATGCGCTGCCCCGGCAGCAGATCGGCCACTTGCGGTGGAATCGGCCAGCGCAGGTCGGCGCGGCGCAGGATCACCCCATGGACGCGGCGGCCTTGCAGATGCGGCGCCAGGCCGCGGCGGGTGGTTTCTACTTCTGTCTCTTATACACATCTGACGCTGCCGACGACGAAAAAAAAAAGGGGGGGGGGGGGGGGGGGGGGGGGGGGGGGCGGCGGGGGCGGCTCGTGCGCGCGGGGCGGCGGCGGCGGCCCCGCCGCGGGCCCCCCCCGCGACCGCGGAACTGCAGATTCAGCGCGGCGGCGCCGAAAGTTCACGTGCATCCAGGTAGCCATCGCCGTTGGCATCCTGCTTGTGGAAGCGCTGCACGATCATCTGGCGCTGCTGCTCGCGGATGATCGGCCTGCCCTTGCCACCGGGCAGTTCGTCGGCGGTCAGCACGCCATCGCCGTTGCTGTCCATGTGGTCGAAGGCATACAGCATCCACTGCACGTACTCGGCTTCGCTCACCTTGCCATCGCCGTCGCTGTCCATGCGCTGCAGGTAGGTGGCGGTGTCAGTGACCTGCGCGGAGGCGACCAGCGGCAGCAGGCACAGCAGCGGAACCAGCAGCTGCCTCATACGCCCACCAGGGTGTAGCCCTTCAACCGCGCGGCGTAGGCCTGCAGGGCGGCAATGCCGCTTTCCTCGGCCTCGTGGCACCACGCCTGCAGGTGGCGCAGGCGCTCGGCGGCGTCATGGCCGCGGGCTTCCAGCAGCGCGGCCAGGCGCGCGCGGTACTCGACCAGGGTGCGGATGCGCGGGCGCTGCGCGACCCATTCGCTGAGCTGGGCGCGGCTGTCCGGCTGCAGCCAGCGGCCATCGTTGACCAGGCCCCGGCGCAGGCGGCGCGGCAGCAGGCGACGCAGCTTGGCCCCGGCCTGGGCGGCTTCTTCGCGCAGGGCCGGCATGAGCACGTTGCGCTGGTAATCGGTCATTGCCTGGAAGCGGTGCGACAGCAGCGCCTTCAGGGTCTCGGCATCGGGCACGGCGATGTTCGGGCGCACGTCCATGGCCGGCGCCACCCGCAGCACCTTGGCCAGTCGCAGCGCCTGCAGCAGTCGGATCGCGCTCCAGCCGATGTCGAACTCCCAGCGGCGCATCGCAAAGCGCGCCGAGCTGGGGAAGGCATGGTGGTTGTTGTGCAGTTCCTCGCCACCGATCCAGAACGCCCACGGCGTCAGGTTGGTGGAGGTGTCGGCCGACTCGTAGTTGCGGTAACCCCACCAGTGGCCCAGGCCGTTGACCACGCCCGCGGCCCAGAACGGAATCCAGGCCATCTGGATCGCCCACAGGGCCACGCCGGGCAGGCCGAACAGCACGCTGTTGATGACCAGCAGCAGCACCGGGCCGAGGGTGGCGCGCGGGGTGTACAGGTGGCGCTCGATGGCGTCGTCCGGCGTGCCGCGGCCGTACTGTTCGATGTCCGCAGGCATGCCGCGGGCTTCGCGGTACAGCTCCACGCCATGCCAGAACACTTTGCCGATGCCACGGGTAACCGGGCTGTGGGGGTCGTCCTCGGTTTCCACCTTGGCGTGGTGCTTGCGGTGTATGGCCACCCACTCGCGGGTGATCATCGAGGTGGTCAGCCAGAGCCAGAAGCGGAACACATGCGCGACGGCGGGATGGAAATCGACCCCGCGATGGGCCTGGCTGCGGTGCAGGTAGAGCGTGACCGAGAAGATGGTGAGCTGGGTGAACACCAGCAGCACCGCCAGCATGGCCCAGCCGCCCAGGCCAAGCACGCCACCGGTGAGCAGGGAGATCAGGGCATCGGGCATGGCGGCACTCCAGATCGACGCGGGGATGACAGACATGATGGGCGCTTAAGCTGCAAACTGCACCCTCGCGGCGGTGTTCGTGCACCGTCATAAAGTGCCACCGTTCACAGTTGGGGACCTGAGTTGTCGAGCCTTGATCCGCGCGCCCATGCCGTTACCGCTGCCCCGTCCACCGGGGCGCTGCCTCCGCTGATCGAACTGGACCAGGCCAGCGTGGTCCGCGGACAGGTGAAGGTCCTGCACGGGCTCAGCCTGCGCATCGCGCAGGGCCAGCACACCGCGCTGCTGGGCCCGAACGGCTGCGGCAAATCGACCTTCATCAAGCTGATCACCCGCGAGCTGTACCCGCTGGCCCTGGCCGACGGCCGGGTCGCGGTGAAGGTGCTGGGACAGAACCGCTGGCAGGTTGATCGCCTGCGCTCGCAGCTGGGCATCGTCACCGGCGACCTCAGCAGCAACCTGTCCGACAGGCCGGGCCTGACCGTGGAACAGGCGGTGCTGTCCGGCTTCTTCGCCAGCTATGTGGTGCCGGCGTTCCGCGAGGTGACGGCGGACATGCAGGCGCGGGTGGGCGAGACGCTGGCAATGACCGGCGCGCTGGCCCTGCGCGAGCGCGCCTATGCGGAACTGTCGGCCGGCGAGACCCGCCGCGTGCTGATCGCCCGTGCCCTGGTCAACCGGCCGCAGGCGCTGCTGCTGGACGAGCCGTCCACCGGCCTGGACCTGGTGGCGCGGCAGCAGCTGGTGGCGACCATGCGCGTGCTGGCCCAGCAGGGCATCACCCTGGTGCTGGTGACCCACCATATCGAGGAAGTGATTCCCGAGATCGAGCGCGTGGTGCTGCTGCGCGATGGCCGCGTGCTGGCCGACGGCACCCGCGAAGAACTGCTGCGCGACGAGCCGCTGTCGGCGGTGTTTGGTGGTGCGATCAGCGTGGTGGAACAGAATGGGGTCTTGACCGCGTACGCGGGGTAATCGGCAGCCGAGCATGGGCTCGGCTCTACATCATGCAACGCAGCGGGCCGGGGTATCCGGCCCGCTGCCTTTACTCAGAACCGCAGCGCCAGCGCGCGCGATTCGATCGGGGCCATCCGGCTCTGGTCCTGCAGTTGCAGGTCACGCAGCTCATACGGTGCGCCGAAGCCGGCCGGCAGCGCGGCCTGGTCGAACGGCAGCACCAGCACGCCACGGCCGGCACCTTCGAACCACGCCGCTGCATGTGCCTGTGCCACCGGCTTCAACTGGCCATCGACGCCAGTGGCGTACAGCGTGCCGCGCGCTTCGTAACGGCCCGCGGCGGCCACCTGCAGCGGCAGGCTCACCTGGCGGCTGGCGGCATCGGGCGTGGCCTGGCCGCTGAAGCGCGCGGTCGGCTGCGCCACCGCGAAGGCCACCTTGCCATCGCGCAGCACGCCGTCGGCCTGGGTGAACACCTGCAGTTCCCACAGGCCCTGCGCCGTGCTGGCTTCGGCCGGAATACGCACCTGCGCGCCCAGGCTGCCATCGCTGGTGCGCCGCAGCCGTTGCGGCCAGCTGCGGCCATCCGGCGCCACCAGCAGGGCTTCACCGCCCAGGCTGCCGCGGCGCGTGGCCAGCGTCGCGGTGCTGGCACCATCTTCCAGCAGGCGTGCCTGCAGCTGCACGCTGCCGCCGGCCAGCACCTGCGCCGGGTTGGCCTGTACCTCCAGCCGCACCGGGCTGTTGGGTTCCAGCACCTGCACCACGTAGCGGCCCTGCGCCTGCGCGCTCTGCAGCCGGTAGGCGCCCACTGCGCTGCTGGCACCGGTGCGCAGCATGCTGCTGCCATCGTTCACCGCCATGCCCGCGGCGTGCAGCTGCCGCGCATCGACGCTGCGCGCCACGCTGGTGCGGCCGGCCGCATCGCGCACCTGCAGGGCATCGGCGGGCAGCGCGCGGGCACCGGCACCCGGGCTGACCTGGATCACCGCATCCGGCGCGGTCAGCGGCAGGTCCAGGCCGCGTTGCAGTTCAGCGGCGTCGACCTGCTGCCAGTAGCTGCGGCTGACCGCCGCGTAGGCGCCCGGTGCCTGCAGCGGCTGCGCCGGGTCCAGGGCCCAGGCGAAGGCCAGCGGCACGCGCTCGCTGTCATCGGCCGGCAGCGGTGCGGCCACCAGTGCCGCGGGCACCTGGTCACCGGCAGCGGCGGCACGCAGCGCCTGTGCGGCATGCACCGGCGCGGCGGCAAGTGCGGCCAGTACGGCTGCGGCCAGCTGGGTGGAATGGATCTTCATGGTCATCTCCCTCACTGGGTCAGGTCATTGCGCAGGATCGTGCCGAGGCCGAAGCACTCGCGGCGGCTCTGGTTATGGCTCAGCGGCTCGGCGCCCTGGGTACGCGCCTTGTCGGTGAACCACAGGCTGCCCGCCGCCTTCTGGCTGCTGCATTCCAGGAAACCGTCCGAGCAGGACGACAGCCAGTTCTGGGTGAACTCCAGGCCTACGTTGGCCGCATAGCCACCGCAGTAGCTGTTGCTGTCCCACACGGCCGATTCGACATCGCTGCCGACCACCGCGCGGAAGGGCTTGGGCAACGCCGGGCGGCCGGCGGTGCCGTACAGGTTCTGCGCGTTGTAGGTGGCCATGTGGCCGACCTGCTGCATGCGCACGGCATCGCTCTTGTAGCCCAGCAGCCAGCCCAGCGAGGTTTCGAAGGTGTTGCCGTTGAGCACCGCATCGGCCAGCGGCGTGCCCGCCGAGGACGGCGCGAGCGCGGTGACCTTGCGCACTGTGCTGATGATCTTCGGGTAGCGGCTGTCGTAGGTGGGGTTGGACAGGATCCAGCGCACCACGTTGCCGCCATTGGAATGGGTGATGACCACCAGCTGGGTGATGCCGCGGCTGTCGATGAAGCGGGTCAGCTGGTTGGCCAGGCAGCCGGCGGCCTCAGGCTTCCACATGTACTGGGTGAAATCACAGTTGATGACCACGTAGTTGCTGCTGTTCGGCAGGCCCTGGCGCACGGTGTCGATGATCGCCGGCTGCCAGTAGTCCTGGGTGGCATCGGTCTGTGCGCCGGTGCCGTGCACGAAGGCCACGCCGTAGACATCGGCGGCCTGCGCCGGGGTGCAGGCCAGGCCCAGCAGCAGGGCCAGGGCGGTACTTCCTGTTGCGGTACGGCGCATCGCATCTCTCCCTCGTCAGCGGATCCCCCCGGCCCGGCTGTGGGCCGATGCTCGCTGCGAACGTGCGTGAAAGTCCGTGCGCTGCGCCCGTTTTCGGGAGATTGGCGACGTTGGATGCTGTTGTTGCAGGATCGTGACCGGAGCACGCCACCATGCCGGGTCTGGCCGTATGACCCATGGACGCTGCGGGCGGCAGGAGGGGCTGCGATCATGGCCTCTGTGTTTCCTGTCTCGAGCCTGCCCATGTCTTTGCCTGCCCTCCCCGCCCGCCCCCTGCTCGGCTTGGCCATCGCCCTGTCGCTGGCCGGTTGCGCGTCCACCGCCACCGCACCGACCGCGGTGGAATCCAACGTCACCACCAAGGCGGTGGGCTACCTCGACAAGGCCGCCGTGCCGGCCAGCATCGCCCTGGTGCCGGCGCCACCGGCAGCCGGTTCGGCCGGCTTCGCGCTGGATGAGCAGGTCAGTCGCGAAGCCCGCGCCCTGCGCGGCACGCCGCGCTTCAGCCAGGCGACCCGCGATGCCGAGCTCGGCTTCCCCGAGGGTGCCAACCAGTTCTCCTGCGCCGCCGACATCGACGTGGACGCGGTGAAGACCCCCGCCCTGTACCGCCTGCTGGAGCGCAGCCGCATCGATGCCAGCGCGGCCACCAAGGCCGCCAAGAACCAGTACCAGCGTCCGCGCCCCTTCATGGTCAACGGCGAGCCGACCTGCACGCCCGACGATGAAGCCGGCCTGCGCAGGAACGGCTCCTACCCTTCGGGCCACACCTCCATCGGCTGGGCCTGGGCCCTGATCCTTTCGGAGATCGCGCCGGACCGCGCCGATGCCATCCAGGCGCGTGGCCGCAACTACGGCGAGAGCCGCCTGGTGTGCAACGTGCACTGGCAGAGCGACATCCTCGAAGGGCGTTTCATGGGCGCCGCCGCGGTGGCGCGCCTGCATGACAACGCGGCGTTCAACAAGGATCTGCTGGCGGCGCGCAAGGAGATTGCTGATGCACGCAAGGCCGGCCTGCATTCCAGCCGCGACTGCGCGGCCGAGGAAGCGGTGCTGAAGGTGCGGCCGGAAAGCGCGCTGTAAAGCATCGTCGCTGCGCTCGCCGGGGGCGGGCCCGCCCGGCCCCCCGCCGGGGGGGGGGGGGGGGGGCGGGGGGCGCGCGGCGCCCCGCCACCCCCGGCGGCGGGGGGCGGGGCGGGCGCGCGCGCGCCCCCCCGCGCGGGGGGTGGGGCCGGGCGCGCCCCCCCCCCGGCGGCCCAGGAAAACAGAAGGGCCGGCATTTCGCCGGCCCTTCTTCATTGCATCACGCCTGCAACCGCATCAGAACTTCGCGGTGAACTCGACGCCGAACGTGCGCGGCTCGTTGAGGAAGCCGGTCAGGTTGTTGAAGTCGATCGCACCGACCACGCGGGTCTGGTTGGTCAGGTTGCGGCCGAACACGGCCACGTCGTACTGGCCGTAATCCCAGTTGTAGCCCACGCGCAGGCCACCTTCCAGCGAGCTGCGGCTGCGGAACTCCGGCGACTCGTACAGGAAGAAGTTCACAGCACTCTTGTACGCCCAGTCGGTGTAGACGTAGACCTCGCTGGCATCGTTCACCGGGAAGCCGGCACGCAGGGTCAGGTTGTGGATCCACTTCGGCGCCTGCGGCAGCGGGTTGCCGTTGACCAGCGCGTAGGTGCCACCGTTGATGAGGGTGGTCGGGTCGGTGATGGTGCAGCCACCGCCACAGATCGCCACGGCCAGATCCTTGTCCTTGATCTCGGTGTCGTTGTAGCTGCTGCCCAGGGTCATCAGCACGTGGTCGGTCAGGTACGCCTCGAAGTCCAGCTCGAAGCCCTGGCCGATGGTCTTGTCGGCGTTGAGCAGGGTGGCGGTGTTGTTGCTGCCACCCACGGCGATCAGCTGCTGGCCATCGACGTTGTAGCGGAACACGTTGAAGCCGAGGCGTGCGCGACGGTCGAACAGGTCGGCCTTGATGCCGGCTTCATACGAGATCACCTTCTCCGAATCGGCCTGGGTGACGCCGCCGAAGGCCAGGCGGCCCTGGATCGACGGTGCACGGAAGCCCTTGGCCACGCGCGCATAGGCGTTGATGTTGTCGGTGATCTGGTAGACGCCGCTCAGGTCCCAGCTGACGTCGTCGACATCGCTGTTGGCCAGGTACGGGCCGCTGACCGGCGTACCGCCCGGCACGGCCTGCAGCACGCTGGCGGTGAAGTCCTTCTTGTCCTGGGTGTAACGCACGCCGGCACGCAGCTTGAAGCGGTCGGTCACGTCCAGGTCGCCCGAGGCGAACGCGGCCCAGGCCTTGTTGCGCTGGCTCTGCACGGCGTGGCCGGTCTGCGGGTTGCCCGGGGTCAGCGAGTCGTAGTTGAAGCTGTCGATGGTGACGTCTTCATCGAAGTAGAAGACGCCGGCCTGCCAGTCGAAGCGGCCCCACTCGTTGGACTCGACGCGGAATTCCTGCGTCCACTGGCGGTGATGCGGCAGGCCGTCAGCCGATTCGGACGGGAACGGAATGTTGCCCGGGCCGTAGTTGCCGGCGCCCAGGAACGAAGCACCATAGCCGCCATCGACGTCGCCGTGGTTCAGCGATTCGGCGGTTTCATAGCCGGTGATCGAGTGCAGGGTGACACGGCCCAGGTCCCACTTGATGCGTGCGCTGCCGCCCCAGGTTTCCAGGTTGGAGAAGTTCAGGCCGTCGGTGGAGACCTTGTCGCGGTCGAAGTTCTCGACCAGCGCATTGCTACCCGGCTGGATGATGTTGGCGCGGAACAGGCGCGCGGTGCCGTTGAGCTTGCGCTTGTGCAGGTTGAACAGCGCTTCGACGTCGTCACCTTCGTACAGGAACTGCACGCGGCCAGCGGCCTCGTCATAGCCTTCGAAGCCCGAGCTCGGCGCGTTGGCGACGGTGTTGTCGACGTAGTTCTCGCGGCGCTGGTACAGCGCCGACACGCGCGCCGACCAGCGGCTGGTCAGCGGCCCGCCGTAGGCGCCCTGTACGTTCCAGGTGTCATACGTGCCGTAGGACATCTTCACGTAGCCATCGGCGTCCTGCGAAGGACGGGCCGAATCGAACTTCACCACGCCGGCCGGGGTGTTGCGGCCGAACAGCGTGCCCTGCGGGCCACGCAGCACTTCCACGCCAGCCAGGTCGAACAGCGGGAAGCCCTTCAGCAGCGGGCTTTCCTGCACCACGTCGTCGTACACCAGCGACACCGGCTGCGAAGCGTTGAGATCGAAGTCGGTGTTGCCCAGGCCGCGGATGTAGAAGCGCGGGAAGGCACGGCCGTACGACGATTCGATGTTCAGGCTCGGCACGCGCGCGGACAGGAAGCGGATGTCGTCGCCGGCGGAGCCGAGCACATCCAGCTTCTCGCCCTGGATCGCGGTGATCGCGACCGGCACGTCCTTGGCGTTCTCGACGCGGCGCTGCGCGGTGACCTGGAGGGCATCGAGGGCAACCGGATCCTTGGCAGCAGGGGTTTCCTGGGCGGCTGCTACCAGCGGCAGCAGGGCGGAAAGAGCGGCAACGAGGGGACGCGCGACCGGAGTGCGGCCACGGAAAGTGCGGGTCGGAGACATGGCGGTAGGCTGTGTTTGGAGGGGTGGTGAAACGGCGCTACCAGATAATTGTTGCAATACAGCACCTGCGTCGCAAATGCCGATCGTTCATGGCCCCTCACCGGCAGGGCCCGCGTCGGGCCGCTAGACTCGGTATTTCCCCTTGCCAAAGAGCTGCTGCGATGACCCAGTGGTACTTCCATGCCGCCGGCCAGGCCGAGCGGATCGGCCCACTCGACGAGGACGCTGCGCGCCATTTTGCGCAGGCCAACCCGCGCGCGCTGGCCTGGCGCCAGGGCATGGAAGGGTGGGCACCCGTGTCCGAAATCAACCTTCTGCATGGCGCTGCGGCCCCTGCCGCACCCGCCCCGGCACCGCCGGTCCTGCCCGCTGCCGCACCAGCGGCGACTGAAACCGTCAGCAGCAGCGGCGGCCACGGCGATCCGATCGATTTCCGCATCGTCGGCCATGAAATGCAGTTCGTGGAAATCGGCCTGGACCCGGGCGAGAGCGCGATCGCCGAAGCCGGTGCGCTGATGTTCAAGGAATCCACGGTGCAGATGGACACCGTGTTCGGCGATGGCTCGCAGGCCAGCAGCGGCTTCATGGGCAAGGTGATGGCCGCCGGCCGCCGCGTGGTGACCGGCGAGAGCCTGTTCGCCACCGTCTACACCCAGACCGGCACTGGCCGCGGCAAGGTCGCCTTCGCCGCGCCCTACCCCGGCACGGTGCTGCCGATGAAGCTGGACCAGCACGGCGGACGCCTGATCTGCCAGAAGGACAGCTTCCTGGCCGGCGCGCGCGGCGTGCGCATCGGCGTGCAGTTCCAGCGCAGGATCATGACCGGACTGTTCGGCGGCGAAGGCTTCGTCATGCAGAAGCTGGAAGGCGACGGCTGGGTCTTCATCCATGCCGGCGGTTGCGTGATCGAGCGCGAGCTGGCTGCCGGCGAGCGCCTGGACGTGGATACCGGCTGCGTGGTGGCCTACCACCCGACGGTGGAGATGGACGTGCGCCGGGTCAGCGGCATCAAGAGCATGCTGTTCGGTGGCGAGGGCGTGTTCCTGGCCACCCTGACCGGGCCGGGCAAGGTCTGGCTGCAGTCGCTGCCGTTCTCGCGCCTGGCCGGGCGCATGTGGATGGCCGCGCCGCAGGGTGGCGGCAAGCGCCGCGGCGAAAGCGGGTTCCTGGGCGGCGACAGCCGGTTCTGACCCCGCACGGTAGCGCCGGGCCATGCCCGGCGAGCACAGCGGCACCTGAACCATCCGCCGGGCATGGCCCGGCGCTACCCATGGATTTTGCATCCTTCGGTATGCTGGCGCCCTTTCCTGAATCCGGCGCCCCGAGCGCATTGCCGATGAGCCTTTTCCGCCCCCGCGTGCTGCTGTCCGTCGCCCTGCTCGGCCTGCTGGCCGGTTGCGGTGGCGAAGAGGTCCGCCCCACTCCGCCGCCGCAGCCGACCCTGGTGCCGCAGGCCAAGCCGATCAAGATCGGCATCGCCCTCGGTGGTGGTGCGGCCAAGGGCTTTGCCCACATCGGCGTGATCAAGATGCTGGAAGCCAACGGCTTCGAACCGGTGGTGGTGTCGGGCACCAGCGCCGGCAGCGTGGTCGGCGCGCTGTATGCCAGCGGCATGGACGCGTTCCAGATGCAGAGCAGGGCCGTGGCACTGGATGAAGCCAGCATCCGCGACGTGCGCCTGTTCTCCGGCGGCCTGGTGCAGGGCCAGAAGCTGCAGGATTACGTCAACGAACAGGTGGCCAACCGCCCGGCCGAAAAGCTGAAGAAACCGTTCGCCGCGGTCGCCACCCAGCTGGAAACCGGCGAGCGCGCGATCTTCGTGCGCGGCAACGTCGGCCAGGCCGTGCGCGCGTCCAGCAGCATTCCCGGCGTGTTCGAGCCGGTGAAGATCGGTGGCCGCAACTACATCGACGGTGGCGTGGTCAGCCCGGTGCCGGTGGATGCCGCGCGCCAGCTGGGCGCCGAGTTCGTCATCGCCGTGGACATCTCCAGCAAGGCCAGCGGCAAGGCGCCGACCGGCATGCTGGGCATCGTCAACCAGTCGATCTCGATCATGGGCCAGCGCCTGGGCGAACAGGAACTGGCACGCGCCGACATCGTCATCCGGCCGAAGGTGCTGGACATCGGCGCTGCCGATTTCAGCCAGCGCGGCACCGCCATTCTCGAAGGCGAGAAGGCCGCGATGGCGGCAATGCCGCAGATCCGCGCGAAGATCCAGCAGCTGCAGAAGGCACGTGCCGCTGCACTGGCACCGGCCGCACCGGTGGCACCGAAGTGCGATGAGCCCTCGCGTCTGGGCAAGCTGATGGGCCGCAAGGACAAGTGCTGAGTGTTGCGGCGCGCCGCTGCTGAGCGGCGCCTGATCGTGTCCTAGCGCGCAGGCCGGTATCCGCTGGCGTGCTGCCGCTCGCGCTTGCGTGCCTGCCGCGCCTGTTCCTGCAGTGCGGCCGTGTGCTGCAGGTGTTCCATGCCATCGACAGGCACATGCAGCTGGCGCCGCGCGCGGGTCATGGCCAGATAGGCCGCGCGCACCGGGTTGTGCCAGATACGACTGCCCTGCCCTGCACTGAAGCAGCTGGGCGACAGTGCAACCACGTCGAACTGCAGGTTCTTCGCGTGTTCGGCCAGGCACAGCACTACTCGCGCCTCCGCAGGCGTGTCCTGGTCGTCCAGCGCCTGCAGCAGTGACTGCACGCGGTCGGCGGAGGCGAACAGTTCCAGCAGCGCGCCCTGCCCTTCGCCGGCCTGCGCGGCCAGCGAGCGCTCCCATTCGGGGTTCGACGCGCCGTCGCGGTGCCGCCGCCATGCATCCAGCGGCCCCTGCAACGCACTGCGCAGCGCGCGCAGCGATGCCGGGTGCAGGTAGGGGTGCAACCCGTGCGCGTGCAGCCGGGCGGCATCCAGGGCCAGATCGGCGGCATTGCCGTGGATGCGCAGGCCCTCGGCCGGCACCTGCGACCAGTCGCGGTAATGCAGCACGCCGGTGGCGCGATCGGCGGCACCGACGAACGGACCGCTGTCCTGGCCCAGGCCGTCCAGCGCCAACGCCTGGTTGACCAGGCCATCGACCTGGTTGCCCTGGCGCACTGACTGGTGCATTTCCAGCACCTTCGAGGCGGCCCAGCGCGGCACGGTGCCGGACAGGCACTGGTGCGGATCGCCGAGGCTGACCACACCCGGGGCGTGACCGGCCAGCAGCTGCTTCCACGACGCACTCAGGTCGTGCGCCTCGTCCACCAGCAGCATGCCCATGTCCTGCGGCGGGGTGACGCCGCGCAGTGCCAACCATTTGCCGATGTGCGCGGGGCTGAGGCTCAGCAGCGTGCTCCGCTGCAGCTCGGCATCGAACATGCTGCGCCAGACGTGCTCGGCCGCCGCCAGGTAGGGCGCCACGTCGAGCATCGCGGCCGGCACCGACCGGTCGAAATGCTGGAACGCCATGCGCGGTGCGGACGAGGCGCACCAGCGGTTGATGGCCTCGAAGGCGGTCAGCAGCACCTGCTCCGGGCTGCGCCCGCCGATCCCCTGCAGGCCGATGCGGCCGGCGATCTCGCGCGGGGTGCGGGTGCTGCGCCGGTAGCTGGCGACGAAGCCGTCGGTCTGGCCGTTGCGCGCGGCGTGCCGGGCCACGCGGTTGGCGAATTCGATCTGGGTCAGCAGGCGCACCGCGGTGCTGGCCGGCAGGCGGGCGCGGAAGGCTTCGACCTGGCCGCGCGACGGCGCGATGTAGGTGTAGCGGCCCGGCCGCGCATCCATCAGCGCCAGCACCAGGTGGCCCTTGCCGGTACCGGCGTAGCCATCGAGGTCGATCAGCTCATCCGGATTGGCGGCGATCGCGCGCAGCACGCGGGCCTGCTCGGAGGTGTACAGGCCATGGTGCTCGACTGCACGCGCGTCGCTGGCAACGGCCTCGTCCTGGTCGTCGTCCTCGTCGTCGCTGGCGAACGCGGCCGGGAAACGGATCTCATGTTCGGCCAGGGTTTCCTGGCAGGCCTGCTGCAGGGCCAGGCCGGGGTACCCGCTGGGCGACTGCACGATGAACTCCTGCAGGATCTCCGCCGGGGCCAGCAGCACGCCATGGGCGGCCAGCGCGGCCAGCCAGGCATCGAGTTCCGGTTGGCCACCGCCGCCGGCGCCGGCAAGCTGCGCCGCCGCGCCGTCATGGCTGGCAAACAACGCACAGGCCTCGTGCAGCAGGCGCTCGATTTCCGCGGGTGTGTGCAGGCGCGCGCGGCACAGCTGCGCAGCCATCAACCCGGCCTGTTCCAGCGCGGTCTGCGGCGGCGTGCCATGGGCGATGTAGCGCGCCAGCGACTTGCGCTGCAGCGGCAGGAAGGTGGTGGTAAGCACCGGGTGCTGGAGTTCGGACATGCCTGGAACCGGAAGGGAACGCTGCGGCGCGCGCAGGGCGGTGATGCTCGGCTACCCGCCCGGCGCCGTCAAATCGCGGGGGCCGTTCATTCCAGCTGCGACAGCGGCAGCGCCTGGAAGCCCTTCACCGTGCGCAGCACGAAGCTGGAATTGGCATCGGCCACGCCTCCCGCGTTCAGCAGCTTGTCCAGCAGGAAGCGCGAGAAGTGTTCAAGATCGCGCACGTAGACGTGCAGCAGGTAGTCCATGTCGCCGGTCAGGGCGTGGCAGGCCACCACCTCATCCCAGCCCTGCACGCTGTCCACGAAGTGGCCGATGGCGGCCTGGTCGTGCTTTTCCAGCTGCACGCGGACGAAGGCCTGCAGGCCCAGGCGCAGCTGGCGCGGCTCCAGGCGCGCACCGTAGCCGACGATCACCCCTTCGCTTTCCAGCCGCTGCAGGCGGCGCAGGCAGGCCGACGGCGACAGGTTCACCCGCGTCGCCAACTCCGCGTTGGTGGCGCGACCATCACGCTGGATCTCGGCCAACAGGCGTATATCCGTGCGATCGAACTGGACTTCTCCGGCCATTGTTGCCCCGCAACACGGTGAGTACGCAAGGATATTGCGCCACAAGCCCCGTTACGCGCAACTTTTGCAACCCTGTTGCGCGCGCCCTGCCATAGCATCGTCCTATCCCTTCAAGGAGTGCCCCATGGACCTCGCCCAGCCCCGCCGCGTCGAACACCAGCAGACCGACAAGGGCTACGTGCCGGTGTACACCACCGCGCTCGTCGAGCAGCCGTGGGAGACCTACACCGCCGACGACCACGCCACCTGGAGCACGCTGTACCAGCGCCAGCGCGAGCTGCTGGTCGGCCGCGCCTGCCAGGAGTTCCTCGACGCGCAGGACGAGATGGGCATGAACGCGCACATGATCCCGCGCTTCGACCAGCTCAACGAAGTGCTGGGCGCGGCCACCGGCTGGACCCTGGTGGGTGTGGAAGGCCTGCTGCCGGAACTGGATTTCTTCGACCACCTGGCCAACCGCCGCTTCCCGGTGACCTGGTGGATCCGCCGCCCGGACCAGATCGACTACATCGCCGAACCGGACCTGTTCCACGACCTGTTCGGCCACGTGCCGCTGCTGATGAACCCGGTGTTCGCCGACTTCATGGAGGCCTACGGCCGCGGCGGCGTCAAAGCCCACGCGATAGGCCCGGACGCGCTGCAGAACCTCACCCGCCTGTACTGGTACACGGTGGAGTTCGGCCTGATCGACACCGCCGACGGCCTGCGCATCTACGGCGCGGGCATCGTCTCGTCCAAGGGCGAATCGCTGTACTCGCTGGAATCGGCCGCGCCCAACCGCATCGGCTTCGACCTGCAGCGGATCATGCGTACGAAGTACCGCATCGATACCTTCCAGAAGACCTACTTCGTCATCGACAGCTTCGAGCAGCTGATGCAGGCGACATCGCCGGACTTCAGTCCGATCTACGCCGCACTGGCCGACCAGGCGCACCTGCCAGCCGGCGACTTGCAGGCCGACGACCACGTGTTCCAGGCCGGTACGGGTGAAGGTTGGGCGGACGGCGGCGACGTGTGATGCGCGCTGCCGCGCGGGTATCCTGCTCGGCATGACTGATGCATTTGCTTCGCTGCGCGTAACCGACGTCGCCTTCAACGACGACTTCATCCTGCTGACCCTGGCCGATGGCCGCCGCACCCGCCAGCCACTGCGCTGGGCGCCCGCGCTGTTCGAAGCCACGGCCGAACAGCGCGCGCACTGGGTTGCCACGGCCAATGGCCTGGGCGTGAACTGGCCGGCGCTGCTGCCGCCGAGCGAGACAGGCGTGGTCGATATCCCCAACCAGGTGTGGGATGACCGCTACGAGGCCGCGCTGGCGCGCCTGCAGGCGGCCGCGTGGACGCTGGATGCGCTGTCCGATGAGGACCAGCAGGTGGTGGCGCTGTGGCGCATGGAAGCGGACATCAACAACGGCGGCTTCATGCAGTTCCTGTGCAACTGGGGCGACCCGACCTGCCAACTGGCGCTGCGTGCGCTGCAGGCGATGGGCGCGGTGCAGACCCACGCGATCCTGGCCGGCATGCGCGGGCTGCTGGATCGGCTGCAGGACGACCCGGCGATCAAGCAGCTGCACGACCTGTACGGCGCGATGACCGAGGACGAGCAAGCCGCCCTGCACGCCTTCGACGAAGCCTATTTCGAGCGGCCGGAAGACTTGGCGCGGCTGGGGCTGAAGCACTTCGGCCCGGAGCCGTTGTAAGGCCGGGCCGAGCATGGGCTCGGCACTGCCCGTGTAGAGCCGAGCCCATGCTCGGCTGCGGTCAATCGGTTGCAAAGCAGCCGAGCATCGGCTCGGCTCTACAGGTTCACCGTGGGTACGCCAGCAGCACCACCAGATCCTCCTCACCCACCTGCTGCAGCGCGTGCGTGCTGCCCGTGCGGGTCAGCAGTGCGTGGCCCGCACGCACGTCGTGCTGCTTGCCATCCAGCACGTAGCTGCCCTGCCCGCTCACGATGTAGTAGATCTCATCCTTGTGCTGCGGGTGCAGGCCGATGCCGGCGCCCTTGTGCAGCACGCGCTTGCGCAGCACGAACGGAAGGTCCGTCGCGTCGGCGAAGGAGGGGTACGCAGTGGTCGGTCCTGCGCCGCCATGCGGGCCGGGCTGCATGCGGGCAACCGTGTCTTCATGCAACACCTGGGAAGGCCGCTGCACATCGGCGCCCTGCCCTGCGCCCATCACATCGCAATCGATGTCACGCACCAGCGCTGGTTTCAGCGCCGGGAGCAGCGGCACCGCCTCGCGCAGCACCAGGCAGGCCACCGCATTGGCACCGGCCACGCTGAAATGCGTGCCGTCGGCCTTGTTCTGCTCGGGCACGAACAGGAAATACGGCCGCGCACCCTGCTCGCCCAGCGCACGGATCCAACGCGTGCTGTGATCGTTGAGCTCGATCAGCGCGACGTGCTCGCGCGCCGCCAGCTGCTGCATCGCCAGCGTGTAGCGCGCATGCGTATCCAGCAGCGATCCGAAGTCATACAGCAGCCGCGCCACGGGCGTGACCAGCACCGGCGTGGCGCCCTGGTCGCGCGCCACCTGCACGTAGCGCATCAGCAGGCGCGGATAGTCGCTGTCCGGATCGGTGTAACGCGTGCGGTCTTCGAACTTCGCATCGTTGTGGCCGAACTGGATCAGCAGCACGTCGCCGCGGCGCAGCTCGCGGGCGATCGCCTCCAGCCGGCCTTCGTCGATGAAGCTGCGCGTGCTGCGCCCGCCCTTGGCGTGATTGTGTACCTCGAAGCGTGCCGGGTCCAGGTAGCTCTGCAGCGCCTGGCCCCAGCCCGCCTGCGGCGCACGTTCCGGTCCGTACTCGGCGGCGGTGGAATCGCCCGCGATGAACAGCCGCACCGGCGCCGCCTGCGCGGTGGTGCACGAGAGCAGCAACAGCAGCAACAGGTTGCGCATGGCGGAGCCCCTGTGGAGCCGAGCCATGCTCGGCTGCTTTTTCGATCAGAGCGCGACAGCCGAGCATGGGCTCGGCTCTACCGAACGGCGCGCCTCAGCGCGCCAGCCAGCCGCCATCCACCGGCAGCACCGCACCGTTGATGTAATCCGACGCCGACGACGCCAGGAACACCGCTGCACCGGCCAGGTCTTCCGGGTTGCCCCAGCGGCCTGCCGGAATGCGCTCGAGAATCGCCTTGTTGCGGTCCGCATCGGCACGCAGGGCGGCCGTGTTGTCGGTGGCCATGTAGCCCGGCGCGATGGCGTTGATGTTCACGCCCTTGCCCGCCCACTCGTTGGCCAGCAGGCGGGTGATGCCGGCGATGCCGCTCTTGCTGGCGGTGTACGACGGCACGCGGACGCCGCCCTGGAACGACAGCATCGAGGCGATGTTGATGATCTTGCCGTGGCCCTGTTCGATGAAGTGGCGGCCGGCCGCCTGCGAGATGAAGAACGCAGACTTGATGTTGACGTTCATCACGTCGTCCCAGTCCTGCTCGCTGAAGTCCACCGCATCGGCGCGGCGGATCAGGCCGGCGTTGTTGACCAGGATGTCGAGCCCGCCCAGGCCTCCGATGGTTTCGCGTACCACGCGCGCCACCGGCTCGATGCTGATCAGGTTGGCTTCGATGGCCAGGCAGCGGCGGCCCAGCGCGGTGATTTTTTCGATGGTTTCGGTGGGCGGGGCGATGCCGGCCACGGCGACGTCGGCGCCAGCGGCAGCCAGTGCCACGGCGATGCCCTGGCCCAGGCCGGTATTACCACCGGTTACCAGAGCGACCTTGCCTTCCAGGCTGAAGGGATTAGCCATTGCGTGTGCGTTCCTTGGTAGAGGCGAGCGGGGGATGCGGCGACGGCCGCCGGCACGCGGTGCACGGCGGCCGCGCAGGGCTTACTTGAGCTGGCAGATGTCCAGCACGTGCATGTCGGTGTAATCCAGGTTCTCGCCACCCATCGCCCAGATGAAGGCGTAGTTGCTGGTACCGGCACCCATGTGGATCGACCACGGCGGCGACACCACCGCTTCGTTGTTCTGCATGACGATGTGGCGCTGCGCGTCCGGTTCGCCCATGAAGTGGTAGACGCGGTCGTTGGCGCCGAGGTCGAAGTAGAAGTAGACCTCGCTGCGGCGGTCATGCAGGTGCGGCGGCATGGTGTTCCAGACGCTGCCCGGCTTGAGCACGGTCAGGCCCAGCAGCAGCTGCGAGGACTGGCAGGTGGCCGGCACGATGTACTGGTAGATGGTGCGCTCGTTGCTGGTTTCCAGCGCGCCGCGGTCCAGCGCCACCGCATCCTTGATCGACAGCTGCTTGGTTTCGAAGCGCGCGTGGGCCGGGGTCGAGGCCAGGTAGAACTGTGCCGGGTTGGCGGCGTCCTGCGAAGCGAACACGACGTCCTTGCTGCCCATCGCCACGTACAGGCCATCCTTCGGCCCCAGCGTGTAGACGGTGCCGTCGACGGTGACCGTACCGGTGCCGCTGCCGACGTTGATCACGCCCAGCTCGCGGCGCTCCAGGAACGGATGACCGGCGGCCGAGGCCGGTTCGGTCTGCGCCGGCAGGGCCAGCGGGGCATCGATCGGGGCCGCGCCGCCAAGCACGAAGCGCTCGTAGTGTGTGTACTTCAGGGTCACCTCGCCGGCATTGAACAGGCCGTCGAGCAGGTACAGCTCGCGCAGCTGGTCGTTGCTGGCGCCCTTGATGGCGTCGGGATGGGTGGCGTAGTGGGTCTTGCAGTACATGGCTTCTCCAGAGCAGGGGGCGGGCCGAAGGGTTCGGCCCCGGCGCGGTTCGCGGTCGATTCTAGCGACGTTGGTAACCGGTGTCATTTTGCGCCGCACGATAGCGGGGGCTGGGTGGGGGCGATCAATAGGGGGGAAGAGTCACCACCAACGGTGGTGACCTACCGGATTGAGGCCTGAAGGTGTCACGACCAACGGTCGCGACCTGCAGGACTGCTGCCGCAGGCATCAGTCCTCTGGCGGCTGGCAGGAGTCGCGCACGATCAGGTGCGGGCGCACGCTGGCGATCTGCAGCGCGGCCTGGCTGTCGGGCTGGATCAGCATCGCCGCGGCGGTGCGGCCGGTGTCGCGGGTATGGCGGCGCACCGAGGTCAGCGACGGCCACAGGCGCGAGGCCAGCGGGCTGTCGTCGTAGCCGACGATGGACAGCTGGCGCGGGATGTTGATGCCCGCACGCAGCGCCACCTTGTAGATGCCCGCGGCCATTTCATCGTTGCCGGTGAAGATGGCGGTCGGCCGGCGCTTGCCCAGCAGCAGCTTCTCGGCGGCGGCCACGCCCGATTCGAAGGTGTAGCCGGCCTCGATGATGCGGTCCTTCGGCAGCTCGATGCCACGCTGTGCCAGCGCGTCGATGAAGCCGGCGGTGCGCTCGTGCGCGGAGCGATAGGCGCTGGGGCCGGTCACCAGGGCAATCTCGCGGTGGCCCAGCGAAAGCAGATAATCGGCCGCTTCGGCCGCACCGTCGCGGTCGTGGGTGACCACCATCTGCGAGGTTTCATCCAGCGGCAGCGCGGCCACGCGGGTGAAGCGGCAGCCGATCTCATCCAGCATGTCGGCCAGCGCCTGGTCTTCGGAGGCACGCGGCACCAGGATCACCCCGTGCAGCTTCTGCTGCTGCACGAAGCGGCGCACGCCGTCGATGTAGCCCGGGCTGCGGCTGTCGCAGGGGTGCACGACCAGTTCGAAACTGGAACCGCGCAGCGCGTCCAGCGCGCCGTACTGCATGTCCACGATGTACTGGGCGGTCGGGTTGTCGTAGACCATGCCGATAAGGAAGGAGCGGCGGAAGGCCAGGCCACGGGCCAGCGGATCAGGCGTGTAGCCGACCTCGCGCATCAGCGCCTCGACCTTGTCGCGCGTGTCCTTGCGCACCAGGGGCGAGTTGTTGATGATCCGTGAAACCGTTTTCTTCGATACTCCCGACAGTCGCGCGATGTCGTTGATCGTGGCGGCCTTGCCCTTCGCCAATGCCGGCGTGGCGGCATCGTTCTTGTTGCGCACTGACATGTAGTGAACCCGGTAAGTCTGGGGATTCCAGCGCGCGCTCAGTCCAGCGCGCGATAGCGGAAGCTGCGGAAGGTTACCGCACCGTCGCCGGCCGCATACAGCGCCGGTTTCAGTGCCAGGAACTTGCCAGCCACATTGTGATGGTAACCGGACACTTCCATCTGAACCGGGTACTTCTCCCAGCGCTGGCCATCGGTGCTGGAGTGGATCGTCACGATGTGGCGGTTGTTGGTCACCCGCAGCCACAGCTTGCCGCCCTTTGCGCTGTCCGCCAAGCGGGTGGGGCGCTCCTCGCCGTAGCGGTGCATGATGAACTTCTCGCCGTTGCTGCCCACGCCCACGTACAGGCGGTCGCTGTAGAACAGCAGGGCGCCGCCCACCGCGCCCGGGGCGATGTCCATCTCCACCTCGAACTGGTAGGCCTTGTCGCCGGCGATGGCGGTCAGCGGCGAGCTGTCGCGCGGGGTCTCGCCCTTGCCCTGCAGCACCAGGCCCTGGCCGCTGAAGCCCAGCCGCCGGTACTCGTCCTGGGCCGGGTTGAAGAATGACCATTGCGGGCCGAGCACCTTGCCGCGGAAGTCGTCGGACAGGGCCATGCCATGTGCGCCCACCGATTCACCGGACGGCTTGCGCAGCGGCTGGCCGAGGTCGCCGCCCTTGGCCAGGAACCAGCCGTCGGCGGTCCACTCGATCGGCTCCAGCAGGGCCTGCCGGCCCAGCGTCCAGTACCCGTTCTCGTAGCCGTGGTACATCATCCACCAGCGCCCGTCGGTGCCTTCGATCACCGTGGCATGGCCGCGCGACCACCACGGCTCGGCGGCCGACTGGGTGCGCATGATCGGGTTGTTCGGCGCGTTCACCCACGGCCCATGGATCGAGCGCGAGCGCGCGGTGATCACCATGTGTCCGGTCGGCGGGCCGGCGGTGCCGCCCACGGCGGTGGTCATGTAGTACCAGCCATCGCGGAAGTGGATCTTCGGGCCTTCCTGCGCATAGGCCTCCACGTCCCAGCTCTGCGGGTACTTCCAGCCGTCGTAGACGTGCTTGGGCGTACCCACCACGCTCAGGCCATCGTCGGCCAGCTGCACGTAGTCGCCGCCGCTGAGGAACAGGTAGCGCCTGCCGTCCTCGCCCACGGCGTGGCCGGGGTCGATGTAGCCGCCCAGGCCGATGTCGATCGGCTCGCTCCACGGGCCCTTGATGCTGTCGGCCCAGACCACGAAGTTGCTGCGGCTGTCGCCGGTGCGGGCCGGGAAATAGATGTAGTAGCGACCCTCGTGCTTGACGATGTCCGGCGCCCAGATCGCGCCCACGTTCTTCGTGATCGCATGGCCCAGCGGCTGCCAGTTCACCAGGTCGCGCGAATGCCAGATCGGCAGGCCGGGGTAGGCATCGAACGAGGACAGGGTGAGGTAGTAGTCCTCGCCGTCCTTCAGCACCGACGGATCGGGCCGGTCACCGGCAAACACCGGGTTGAGGAAGGTGCCGTCGCCGAGGTCGGCCTGGCGCTGGTTCTCGATGCCACGCTTCCACGAGGTGCCGGGTGCCTGCGCCTGCGCGAGGGCGGGCACGGCCAGCAGAAGCGTAGCGGCAAGCAGGGACTTCAGAGCGGTGCGCGAGAGCATCGGGTTCCTCCGTGGTGCGGGTGCAGTGACAACGTCAGGGAGCAGGCCGGCCAATGCGGGCGCGCCAGGCGGGCGCGTCGCGGTCGAGCAGGGCCTGCGGCCAAGTGCCGTACCAGTGGTAGCCAGTGCGCCGCTCGCGGCCGACCTGTTCGTAGGTCTGCAGGCGTTCGCCCTGGCGGTTGGCCAGCACTACGCTGTTGTCGGCGAGGTCGTGGAAGCGGCCCCACAGCAGCGGTGCAGCCGGGTCGGCCAGCAGGCGGCGATCAACGGTGCTGCGGTGGTGGGCGAACTGTTCGGCCGGTGCGTCGACGGTCTGCAGGCGCAGGCCGTGCAGCGCGTTCGCCTGGAACCACGCCAGCGCGCCCTCGATGGCCTGCACCGTCTGCGGCGACGGATCGGGAATGGACATCAGGTAACGCACCACGCCCACGCTTTCGTCGGTCACCAGTGCGGCCAGTTCGAATTTTCGTCCGGGTGCCGGCTGCAGCGTGGTGGCATCGTACTGGCCGGCCCAGAGCGTCGGCTGGCCGTGCTGGCGTACCTGCAGGCGCAGCAGGCAGGCATCACCGCGCTGCACTGCCGTGGCCACCCGCGCGCGGCGCGCGGCGTCGACGAAGGCGAAGCGCGGTGCGTCCTGCACCTGGCGCAGGGTGGCCAGCACGCCGCTGGTGACGTCGTCGGCGAAGGTGATGCGCTCGTGGTAATCGGTGCGCGCCGGCACCGAATGTGGCCAGCCGCCACACCTTTGGATCTGCTGGTCGAGGATGAAGTCGAGCCCGCGCAGTGCGGCGTCGCGATAGCGGCTGTCGCTGCTGCGGGCGAAGGCTTCGGCGAGGTAGTCGACCTGGGTGTAGGTGGTGCGGTTGTCGAAGCTGCCGCCAGGCTCATCCCGGGCAGCGCGGGCGGCCTCGCGCGCTGCGGCGTCCAGCACCCGCAGCGGGTCCTGGTTGACCGGCCAGCCGCCAGAGCGGCGTTGCAGCAACAGCAGGTTGTCGGCGATCTGCCGGTACTGCTGCGGTTCCAACCGCGCGTAACCGTCCGCATGGCCGCTGCGCCAGTGGTTCACCCCGTCGTTGAAGCCGCCCACCGGGATGGCAGGCGCTGCCGCTGGCGGCGCGGCATGGGCTGCGGTGGCGGCCATGCCCACACCCAGCAGCAGCGGCAGCGCGCGACGCCGGATCACGCGCGCAGCGCGGCCGGCAGCCAAAGCGACAGCTGCGGGAAGAAGGTGACGATCAGCAGCACCGCCAGCGCGGCGAACCAGAACGGCCAGATGGTGCGCATGCTCTGGCCGACGGTGATCTTGCCGATCGACGTACCGATGAACAGCACCGAGCCTACCGGCGGCGTCACCAGGCCGAGGCCACCGGTCAACACCAGCACCAGGCCGAAGTGGATCGGATCGATGCCATAGGCCCTGGCCACCGGCAGGAAGATCGGCGTGCAGATCAGGATCATCGGCGCCAGGTCCATGAAGGTGCCCAGCAGCAGCAGCATCACCACGATCATCAGCAGCACCATGAACTGGCTGTGCGCGAACGACTGCAGGAAGTCCACCGCGGCGGTCGGCACCTGCAGGTAGGCCAGCAGCCAGCCGAACACCGCGGCGGTGGCGATGACGAACAGGATGACGCCGGTGCTGCGTGCGGCATGGATGACCGTGTCGAAGAATTCGCGCCAGCGCAGCTGCCGGTACAGCACGGTGGTCACCAGCAGGGCGTAGACCACGGCGATGGCCGCGCTCTCCACGGCGGTGAAGATGCCGGCACGGATACCGACGAAGATCAGCGCCACCAGGCCCAGGCCGGGCAGGGCGGAGATCACGCGCAGCAGCACCGCGCGCCAGCCCGGGAACACTTCCACGCCATAGCCGCGGCGGCGTGCCACGGCGTAGCCGGTGAGCATCAGGGCGACGGTCATAAGCAGTGCCGGCACGATACCTGCGGCGAACAGATCCGCGATGGACAGGCCACCACCGGCCGCGGCCGAGAACAGGATCAGGTTGTGCGAGGGCGGCACCAGCAGCGCCACCAGCGCGGCGGTGATGCTGACGTTCACCGCGAAATCGCGGTCGTAGCCGCGCTTGACCATCTGCGGGATCATCGTGCCGCCGACCGCCGAGACATCGGCGATGGCCGAGCCGGAAACGCCGCCGAAGAAGAGCGACGACAGGATCGAGACCTGGCCGAGGCCACCGCGCAGGCGGCCGACCAGCGAGGACGCCAGTGCGATCAGGCGCTCGGAGATGCCGCCGCGCATCATGATTTCGCCGGCGAAGATGAACAGTGGAATGGCGATCAGCGAGGCCGAGCCGGTGCCGGCCGAGATCTGCTGCACCAGCACGATGCTGGGGATATCCAGGTAGAGCAGGGTGGCCAGTGCGGCCGCGGCCAGTGCGTAGGCCACCGGGACGCCGAGCAGCAGCAGCACGGCGAATACGGCGAACAGGATGGTGATGCCCATGGGTCAACGATCTCCTTCAGCGTCGTCGCTGCCAGCGTCGCTGGCCTGCAGCGCTTTCCACGCACGGTTGAGTGCGAACAGCACCATCAGCGCACCACCCACCGCCAGCGGCAGGTAGTTGATGCTCTGCGGCAGGTTGGCACCGGCCGCCTTGATGTCCATCCCGTCCAGCAGCAGGTCGGCCGACCAGAAGGCGATGAAGCCGCCCAGCACTGCCACCACCAGCTGGATCAGCACATCGACGGCACGGCGCAGGCCGGGGGCCATATAGGCGTGCAGCAGGAAGAAGCCGAAGTGGCGATTGGTGTGCACGCCACAGGCCGCGCCCAGGCTCATCGCCGTGGCCAGCAGCAGCAGGGTGACCGGCTCGGTCCAGCTGGGCGAATCGTTGATGACGTAGCGGGCGAACACCTGCCAGCCCTGCACCACCACCAGCCCGAGGAGGGCGGCGACGGCACAGTAGATGGCGATGTCGGCGATGCGGTCCAGCAGGCGCTGTCCCGGCCCGGCGGCGGGCGACAAGGTCTCGGTCATGGCAGGTTCCTCAGGCAGCGCGGATGCGGTCGACCAGCGCGGCGATGTCCGGCTGTTGCAGATACTCCTTCAGCAGCGGCTGGGCCGCGGCGCGGAAGGCGGGCATGTCCACTTCGTTGGCTTTCACCCCGAAGTCGAGCACCGCGCGGCGCGCAATGCTTTCCGATGCATCCCACTGTTCGCGCATCACGGCCACCGAAGCACGCGCGGTGTGCAGCAGCAGCTGGCGGTCATCCGGCGAAAGGCGTTCGAAGCTGGCGCGCGACATCAGCAGCACGTCCGGCGCGTAGGAGTGATCACTCTGCGACCAGTAGTGCGCGGCCTCGAAATGGCGGCTGGAATGGAAGCTGCGCATGTTGTTCTCGGCACCGTCGATCATGTGCGTTTCCATGCCCGAGAACGTGTCGCCCAGCGACATCGGCGTGGGGTTGGCACCGAGCAGGCGCATCAGCTGGATGAAGATGTCCGAGGAGGCCACGCGCAGCTTCAGGCCATGCAGGTCCTTCGGCGAAACGATCGGATGCTTGGTGTTGTAGAAGCAGCGCGCGCCGGAATCGTAGATCGCCAGACCGACCAGGTCGCGGCTTTCGAAGCCGCGCAGCACGGCCTCGGCCACGCCGTCGTCCAGTGCGGCACGCTGGTGCGCCACCGACTTGAACACGTACGGCAGGCACAGCGCCTGGGTCAGCGGGAAGGCGTTGTTCAGCGCACCGGCGTAGACACGGGTGATGTCGATGGCACCGAAACGGGCCATGTCGATCGCTTCCGACTCGCGGCCGAGCTGGCCCGAGTGATACTGGCGCAGCCGCAGGCGGCCATTGGTCTCGCGTTCCAGCGTCTGCCCGATCCACTTCACCGCAGTGACGGTGGGGTAGTCGGCCACGTGCACGTCGGTGGCGGTCAGCAGGGTGCCGCCGTCAACGCCAGCAGCCCGCCCGCGGCCACAGGCCGCGAGCATCGGCGTGGCCAGGGCTGCAGCGCCACCGGCCAGGAAGTTACGTCGTGTGATCATCTGCGCCCTCCCGCGCGTGTTCACCAGGGCTGGCCGGCGGTCATCCCGCTGGCACGGCCCGGCAGGCAATGTCGCCGAAGCCGGCAAAACGCACCAGCGCGGTCTGCCCGGCGGTGATGTCATGGATGCCGGTGGCGTTGCCGGTGGCGATCAGGTCGCCCTTGCGCAGCGGCCGGCCACGCAGCGCCGAACGGGACAGCGCGAACGCATAGGCGGCGCGCAGGCCACCGGGCAGGCGCGTTGCACCACCGGTGCCGACCACTTCGCCCTCGATCAACGTCTCGGCGCGCAGCGAGGTTTCATCGCGCGCGGTCCAGTCGACGATTTCCGGCCCCAGCACCAGGCCGTTGTTGTTGCCGAAATCGGACACCACCACGCGCGGACCGAGTTCATTGATGGTGGCCAGCGGGCTGCTGGCCACTTCCACGCCGATGTAAAGGCGCGCGGGCAGCGCTTCGGCCTGTTCCGGCGACCAGTGCAGTTGTCCGGCCGGAGCATCCTCCAAAAGCTCCAGCACGTACTCCGCTTCGACCGCGGCAAAGCCGCCGACGAACACCGGGATGTCCGTTGTTCCACCGGTAGCATTTTTCAGCTGACGAGAGAAAACCGGGCCCAGCAGGCGGTCATCCGCGGAAACATCACGGCGCTCGGCGGCGATGTAGCCCACTTTCCAGCCGACCAGGCGGTCATCCCAGGCGGCGATGGCCAGGTCCTGTACCTGGTAGGCACCCACCAGGGTGTCCGGGATCGTGCCCGGGAATGCGGCCAATGACTTCCCCGCGCGGCGGGCGGTGGTGAAGGCCTGGGCGATCGCGGCCGCATCGTCCGGCGGCGGCGTCTGCCCATGTGTGCCGTGTTCGTTGCTCAAGAACGGTCTCCCTGTGTTTGTTGCACTGCCCATCGACAGCGTCTGCAGGAGGTGTATATGGTAAACCGGTGTCATCGTGCAAGCCGCAGCGCATCACATGCTGCCACCGGATGCACCAGGCACCCTGTCCCCGTCCTGCCGGAGCCGTTGCCTGCCATGCGTCTGCGTCCTGTCGTGCTGTTGTTGTGCGGGCTGTTGCTGGCCCTGCCGTTGACCTCCACCGCCGCGCCGCCGCGCGACAACGAACGCCCCGGCCAGGAGCTGGCCGGCGAGCGGATCGCCCTGTGGCCGGACGGCCAGGTCCCGGGCGAGCAGGGCCCGGCACGGCCGGCGCGGGTGGTCGAGCGCAGCAGCGACCCGGCGCACCCCGACCGCTACATCGACCAGGTCGATGCGCCCTACCTGCTGGTGCATGCACCGGCACGGCCGAACGGGCGCGCGTTGCTGGTCATCCCCGGCGGCGGCTACCAGCGCGTGGTGATCGACAAGGAAGACAGTGCTCTGGTGCCGGAATGGGTGGACCGCGCCGGCTACACCCTGTTCGTGCTGCGCTACCGCCTGCCGCAGCCCGGCCGCGACCGCCAGGCCGCGCTGGCCGATGCGCAGCGTGCGCTGCGGGTGGTGCGCGGGCAGGCCGCGCGGCGCGGGCTGGATGCCGACAGCATCTCGGTGATGGGTTTTTCCGCCGGCGGCCACGTCGCTGCGCGGCTGGCCACCGGCTTCGATGCCGCGGTGTACCCGGCACGCGATGCCATCGACCGGCTGAGCGCGCGCCCGGCTCGCGCGGTGCTGGTGTATCCGGTCATCGACATGGGCGCGCATGCGCACAGCGGCTCGCGCGGGCGCCTGCTCGGCGATCACCCCGATGCGGCGCTTGCCGCGCGGTATTCGATGCAGCAGCAGGTGAGCGTGGACATGCCGCCGACCCTGCTGATCCACGCCAACGACGACCGCGTGGTGAGCGTGCACAACAGCGAGCTGATGGCTGCGGCACTGGCCACGGCCGGGGTCGAGCACGAGCTGCATGTGTTCGCCCACGGTGGCCATGGTTTCGGGATGCGCGTGCCGGCGGGGTCGACGCTGGCGGTATGGCCGAAGCTGGCGCAAGCGTGGTTGGCGGCTGGGTCAGAGCCCCTCTCCTCCGGCGAGGGGATCCGACCCCGGGGTGGCCGATGAACACCGCACCGAACGATCTGCAGCGCCGCCGTTTCCTGCGCGACAGCGCGCGCTGGGCATTGGCCACGGCCACCGTGGCGGCACTGCCGGCCGCGCTGGCGGCACCGGGCCCGCGCGATGACACCCAGGTGCTGGCGCGGGTTCGTGGCGGCCGCGTGCGTGGCCAGCGCGAACAGGGCGTGCTGGTGTTCCGTGGCCTGCGCTATGGCGCGGACACGGCCAGCTACCGCTTCCAGCCACCGCGGCCCGAAGCGGCCTGGCGCGGCATCGCCGACGCACTGGACTACGGCGCGGCGGCACCGCAGGGGGGCACCGAGGGCCCCGGCAGCGAGGACTGCCTGTTCCTCAACGTGTGGACGCCGGCGCTGGATGCGCGCGCGCGGCGGCCAGTGCTGGTCTACATCCACGGCGGTGGCTTCAACAACGGCTCCGGCAGCGACCCGCTGTACGACGGCAGCGCGCTGTGCCGGCGCGGCGACGTGGTGGTGGTCACCCTCAACCATCGCCTGAACACCTTCGGCTACCTGTACCTGGGCGCGCTGGGCGACCCGCGCTACGCCGCGTCCGGCAATGCCGGCCAGCTGGATCTGGTGCAGGCGCTGCAGTGGGTGCGCGAGCACGCCACGACCTTCGGCGGCGACCCGGGCAACATCACCGTGTTCGGCCAGTCCGGCGGCGGTGCCAAGATCGCCACGCTGATGGCGATGCCGGCCGCACGCGGCCTGTTCCAGCGGGCGTGGACGATGAGCGGCCAGCAGGTCACCGCCGCCGGCCCACGCGCGGCCGCACAGCGCGCGGCGGTGGCGATGGACGCGGTGCACGCGCCGGACCTGGCCGCGCTGCTGCGCCTGCCGGCAGCCGATCTGCTGGCAGCCACCCGCGCCCGCGATCCGTCGCGGGTGGAGGACACCGCGCTGTACTTCGGGCCGGTGCTGGACGAGGTGGTGCTGCCGGTGCATCCGTTCTGGCCACAGGCACCGGCACAGTCGGCCGCCATCCCGATGGTGATCGGCAACACCCACGATGAAACCCGCGCCTTCCTCGGCAACGACCCGGGCAACTTCGCGCTGGACTGGAACACCCTGCCGGCGCAGCTGGAAAAACAGCAGTTCGTCGATCTGCTGCCGTCGGTGGTGATCGCGCACTACCGCCGCCTCTATCCGCACTACACGGCGTCGGAGGTGTTCTTCGCCGCCACCACCGCCGGGCGCTCCTGGCGTGGCGCGGTGGAGGAGCTGGAAGCACGCGCGCGGCAGCCGGCCACGGCAGCGCCGACCTGGTCCTACCAGCTCGACTGGCCCTCGCCGGTGGAGGAGGGACGCCTGCGCGCCTTCCACACCCTGGATATCCCGCTGGTGTTCGACAACGCCGGCCTGCCCACGGCGCGCACCGGCGGTGGCGAAGACGCGCGCGCGCTGGCAGGCACCATGAGCGACGCGCTGATCGCCTTCGCCCGCCACGGCGACCCCAACCACGCCGGGCTGCCGGACTGGGCGCCGTACACCCTGCCGCAGCGGCGCACGATGCTGTTCGACGTGCACAGCCGCGGCGCCGATGACCCGCGCGGTGGCGAGCGCGAGCTCTACCAGCGCGTCCCCTTCCTGCAACGAGGTACCGCCTGAGATGCGCCTGCTGCCTGTCCTGTTTGCCCTGGCCGTGGCCGGCGCGGCCCACGCCGCTGTCGACCCGTCGATCAACGACCGCCCGGCACCCACGCCGATCCGCGCCAGCAAGATCGTGCTGGTCGGCGATTCCACCACCGCCGTGCAGGGCGGCTGGGGCCCGGCCTTCTGCGCCGACCACGTGACCTCGTTCGCCGCCTGCCTGAACCTGGCGCGCGGTGGCCGCAGCACCTACAACTATCGCGCCGAGGGTTCGTGGGCGCTGGTCGAGGCAGAGATGCGTACGCCGGGCTACGCCGCCATCTGGGTGCTGATCCAGTTCGGCCACAACGACCAGCCCGGCAAGCCGGGGCGCTCGACCGACCTGCAGCATGAGTTCCCCGACAACCTGCGCCGCTACGTGCAGCAGGTGCGCGCGGCCGGCGCCAGACCGGTGCTGCTGACCCCGCTGACCCGACGCCAGTTCGTCGATGGCGTGCTGGTGGACGACCTGGCACCGTGGGCCGACAGCGTGCGGGCGGTGGCGCGCGAACTGCAGGTGCCGCTGGTGGATCTGCATGGCCGCAGCCGCGCCCTGGTCCAGGCGCTGGGGCCGGTAGCGGCGATGCGGCTTGCGCAGGCACCCGCCACGCAGGCGCAGGTGGCCAGCGCCCTGGGCGGCACCACGGTCGGCGCCAGCCCGGCCCTGGCCGGCGCGCCAGCTTCGGTGCAGAACGCCGCGCTGGAACCGATGGGGCAGGCCAAGCAGGCCTTCGATTACACCCACCTGGGCGACGAGGGCGCGCGGGTGTTCGCCACCTTGGTGGCCACGGAACTGGCGCGCGAGGTGCCGGAGCTGCGCGCACTGCTGCTGCCATGATGGCGGCAATATCGCTTAATTGCGTCTAATTGCGCGTAACGTCGTGGCAATCCGCGTCATCTGAAAAAGATGAGGGTCTGAAAACATTCTGTTAACCCGGCTCGCCTAGACTGGCCGACATGGGAGCGACGTTCACACCACTGCCGTTCACGGGCCGGGATCGCCTGCTGGCAGCCATTGACGGCGCGGTCTGCCTGGCGGATCCGGCGCTGATCACCCACGCCCTGCAGAAGGTGCTTCGCGAGGCCATCATCGATCCGCTCATTGAATTGCCGCCGTGCGTGCGCCGCCCGGTCGACGGCCACTACGCACGCCGCGAACTGCACCGCAGCCCGACCTTGGGCTACAGCGTCATTGCCATGTGCTGGGGCCCGGGGCAGGGCACGCCGCTGCACGACCACGATGCGATGTGGTGCGTGGAAGGGGTCTGGCAGGGCGAGCTGATCGTCACTCCGTATGCGCTGCTGGAACGGCAGGGCGACCGCCACCGCTTCGCCGCGCAGGACGCCCTGTACGGCTACCGCGGCAGCGCCGGCAGCCTGATCCCGCCGCACGAGTACCACACGCTGCGCAACGCCAGCGAGACCGACCTGGCAGTGTCGGTGCATGTGTACCAGGGCGTGATGGAACGCAGCGCCGTGTTCGATCCGCTCGACGATGGCTGGTACCAGCGCCGGGTGAAGATGATGGAGACCGACGCGGCCTGACCGCGTCCCGCCGGGCCATGCCTGGCGGCTCCATCAACGCGGCACGTCCGCCACGTTGTTCAACCGGGTCACTTCCTCGCCGCCATCGGCCAGCGCCACGCGCACGCGCAGGCCACTGCGGTCACCCGCTGGCAGCGGCAGCGACACCACCACCGTCTTCGGCTGCAGGTCCACCGGTGCGGCCATGGCCGGCACCTCGGTGCGCGCGATCTCGCGACCACGCGCGTCCTCCAGCACCGCCACGCCCACGCCGCTGCCGGCATGGCCCAGGCTGTGCACGGTCACGTGCACCTGGCGCCCATCCACCCGCACATCGCCACGGCCGATGCCCAGGTCCGCACGGGTCTCCACCGGCGTGCCGGCGCTGATCCGCTCGAACTCGAACACCTCGGTGCGGCCCGGGCGGAACTGCATCGGTACCGAGGCGCTGGTTTCCAGCTTCACGCTGCGTTCGGAGGCGGTGCCGTCGATGCGGCCATCGCCATCGGCGTCCATGCCGCTGCGTACGCGCCAGGTGCCGCTGGCGACGTTCCAGCCGGTCATGTCGGCGGCGATGGTGCGCGTGCCCAGGTTATGGCTGGTCACGGTGAAGCGTTCGCGCGAGGGCGCATGCACCAGCAGGGCGACCTGTTCGGCGGCACCGTCGCGGTCGAAGCGCCAGCTGACGGTGTGGCCGGGCCAGCTCTGGTTGCGCTTCAGCGCAATGCCACCCAGGCGCGCGCGCTGCAGGAACTCGCTGGGCGCTTCCACGCGATCGGACCACCAGTGGCCCTCGGTGTTCATGTAGGCGCGCTGGACCTTGGCCTGCAGGCCGTCGGCGTGCAGCGCGTCGATGTACTTCGTATCGCCGCTGGCCTGCCAGGCCATCAGGCTGGCGAAGCCGGTCTTGCCGGCGTCGGCCTCGGCGGTGAGCGTCGGATACCAGTCATGCTGCCGGCCCAGGACGTCGACGTAGTTCTCGCCGAGGTTGGCCAGCGCGCCCGGCCCGCCCCGGACCACGCGGTAGTCCAGCGCCTGCAGGTACTTCGCATCGCCGGTCCAGCGCCACGCGGCCCAGAACGTGTGCATGGTGTCGCCGCCGCCGGAGCCATTGTTCAACTCACCGCCGCGGGTGGCACCGGTGGCCCAGTTGATCTCGTTGGGCAGGGTGAAGCGGCCCTTCTCGTCGGTGCCCGCATGGGCCAGGTAGCCATCGGCCAGGCCGATCACGAGTTTGCGGCCGGTCGGATCGGCGTTGTACTGGCCGAGCAGGAACGCCGGGTGCAGCACCGGGAACGAATAGGGCTTCTGCCACTGCCAGTTCGGCTCGCGGTAGACCTTGTTGCCACCGAACCAGTTGCTGGAGAACAGCAGATTGCCCTGCGGGTTGCGCAGGATGATGCGCTCGTCGAAGGCCTTCACCGTTTCCATCAGGCGCTCCAGGGTCAACGGGTCGCCCCAGTTGAGGTAGAGCATCGCGCTGTTGGTGTTGATGCCTTCCTCGTAGGAATGCAGTTCGTCGGTCTCGATCGTGCTCAGGCCATTGCTGAACATGCCATTGCGGTACACCGCATCGGACAGCGCGGTCAGCGAGGCATTCAGGCGATCCGGCTGCACGCCCATCAGCGCCAGCCCCGGCCACTGCTGGGTCAGGTCGGAATCATCGGAAATGCCGCCGCCGAAATCGCCATAGGCCACCTGCCGTTCGTCGATCCACCAGTCGACGAACTGCCGCACCTGGGCCAGGTCCTGCACCTGGTTGAACGCCCACGCCGGCACGCCCTTGGGCACGGCCGGTGCGGTGTAGGGCGGGCGGCCCTGGCTGTTGTAGCTGATGTAGTTCCAGTACAGGCGGCCGAGCTCGTGGTCCGGGTCCACCCGCAGCAGGTCGCTGAGGTCGGCATACACGCGCGCATACAGGCGCTGGCGCTTGGAGGTGGTGTGTTCCTCGACCAGGAAGCCCCAGTTGTCGCGCACCTGGTTGAAGCGGTCGGCCACGTGTTCCTTGAGCGCTTCGGCGCGCGGCTTGAACACCAGGCGGATCTGCGCGCCGTCCAACGCGGCGGCATCGAAGCCGGGCGCGGCCGAGGCGATGCTCAGCCACAGGCTGTCGGGAGTGAGGATGCGGTCGCGCAGGTCCAGCCACAGCGTGCGCTTCTGCCCCGGCGGCACCGACACCGAGACATCGATCATGTCGCGTGCCGGCCAGATCGGATCCTTGATGCGGAGGTTCAGCGGAATCAGGCCGTCGTGGGTGGCCGGCAGGTCCAGCGCGGGAAGGTCGATGGCCACGCCGTCCAGGCCGTCGTGCATGTTTTCCCAGCTGTAGGCCCAGCTGCGGATCAGCGGCTGGTTGGCCGGAGCATCACCGACACCCGAGGGGATCAGCACGTGCACGATCGGCCGCGGCTGCGTCGGCAGGCTGTCGGCACCACGGCGACGCGAACCCGCACCCTTGGGCAGCGCCATCACCGTGCTGCGCTCGGCGGCCGGGAAGCGGCCATCGATGTAGTGCCGCAGCGCATCGAGGTTGGTGTAGTCGGGCAGGGCCTGGCTGTCGATCACGTAGGTCTGCTTGACCGTGCCTTCCGGCTCGGTGCCTTCGCTCACGTTGTAGGCCCAGACTTCCTGGATCGGGGTTTCCTGTTCGACGTTGCTGAAACGCAGCACGCCGCCCTGCTGCGCGGCAATGTCCTGCACGCTGCGCACCACGCCGCGCGGGCGCGTGGCCAGCACCTCGGTGGCATGTTCGGCGTCGGGCCCATGCGCCAGGCTGCCGAACGCCGCACCACGGATCTCCATGCGGTTCACCGTCTCGCCGGCCGGCAGGGTCAGGTCCAGGTGCTGGCCGCTTTCCACGTAGGTGTTCCAGTCCGGCAGCTGGAAGTAATCGTTGCGGCCGGGCAGGCGCGAGCGGTTGTAGACGCCCGGCCAGGTGGTTTCCGCGATGCCGTCGGTGGCCTTCCACATCCACGCCTTGTGGTCGCGCGTATCGGCGAACTCGATCTTGCGGATGCGCGTGCCGGCCGACGCCAGTGCCGGCGGTGCCGCACCTTCCCAGCCGAAGCGATGGCGCCACGCGCGCTCGTCGCTGGCCGGCGCCACCGCGCTGGCCGGCGCTTTCCCACTCGCCAGGGTCTGCATGGCGGGGGCATCCAGCATGCGGTCGTACACGCGGATGTGCTGGAAATCGCTGCCACGCAGGAAGTTGTAGCGGCTCTGCACCTGGTAGGGCGCCATCACCCGCCCGGCCAAACCCAGCTGGTCCAACGCCGCATCGTAATCACCGGTCGCCTGCGCGCGCGCCACTTCACGGCCGTCGACGAACAGGCGCACGCCCTGGTCCTCATCCCAGGCGAAGGCCAGGTGCAGCCACTGCTCCGGTCGCGGCGGCGTGTCCATGCGGAACGACACGCGGGTGCGTGCGAGGTTGGCATCGGTGACGAAGGCATCGAAGCCATGGCCGTTCCAGTCGATGCGCAGCCACGCCATGTCCCAGCTGCTGTGGTCGGCATAGCCGACGCGGAAGATCACGAACGGCGCTTCGCCCACTGCGTAGCGCGGGCGCCAGTCGAAGGCCAGGGTGCCGCGCTGGGCCTGGATGTTGCCCGGCGCATCCCAGGCCAGCACGCCATCGTCTTCCCACTGGATCGCCTTGCCGCGCGCCCCGTCATCGACCACCGCCGCCTTGTCGCGGAAGTTCGGCACCGCTTCGCCCTGCGCCGTCACGGCGGTCAGTCCCTGGTTGGCGTCGACGTGGAACAGAAGCGTCGGCGACGGTGCGGCCAGCGCGGGCAGCGCGGTGGCCAGCGACAGCGCGGCCACCAGCAGGCGACGGCGCGGGAGGGGCAGGACAGAAGCGGTACGGTGCATGGAACCTTCCTTTCAGCAGCATTCGACGGTGCAGCGGCATGGCGGCGGTGCGGTACGGCGGTGCAGGGCGTGCGCTCAGAACTTGTAGCGCAGCCCCAGGTAGTACTGGCGCCCGGTGTGGGTGTAGCGGTCGGGCAGTGACAGCGCCGAATCGACGTAGCGTTCGTCGGCACTGTCCAGCAGGTTGATCGCCTCGAAGCTGACGGTCAGCTGCTTGTTGAACTTCCAGGACATGTTGAAATCCACGTTCTTGACGCTGTACTTGCCGGTGACGTCGGCGGTGGCGTACGGGTTGCCGTCCAGGTCCCAGACGTTTTCCTGCGTGAGGATCTGGTTGATGTAGGCATCGCGGTAGCTGGTGGACACGCGCGCGCTGAAGCGGCCGTCGTCGTAGTACAGGGTGGCGTTGTACGAGTTGGGCGACAGGTTCAGCAGGTCGTTCTCGGTGTAGGTGGTGACGATGGTGTCGCCACTGCCGGAGCTGAAGAGATATTTGATCTTCGAATCGACGTGGGTGTAGTTCAGCTGCACGCCGAAGTTCTTCCAGAGGCCGGGCAGGAAGCTGAAGGGCTGCTGGTAGGTCAGCTCATAGCCCTTCAACGGACCACCCGGGGTGTTGAAGTAGCTCTGCACGTTGAACAGCGTGTTCGGGCTGAAGCCGGCCGGCAGCAGGTCCAGCGAGTAACCCATGTCACCCCAGGTGGTCAGCAGGCGGGTGCGCTGCACGTAGGTTTCGATGTCCTTGTAGAACACCGCCGCCGACAGCAGCGCGCCTTCCTGGAAGTACCACTCCGCGCTCAGGTCGTAGTTGGTGGAACGGAACGGATCCAGCTTCGGGTTGCCCAGGTTGATCGAGTAGTAGCGGTCCTCGTCGAGGAAACTGGTCGGGCCGCCGCTGACGCTGGGCGAGAGGTTGGACAGGGTCGGCCGGGCCATGGTTTTGGCCGCACCGAAGCGCAGCACGACGCTGTCGGTCAGGTCCCAGGCCAGGTTCAGCGAGGGCAGCCAGTCGTCGTAGCGGTGCCCGACGGTGGTGGCCACCAGCAGGCGCTCGCCTGCATCGGCGGTGGCACTGGCAACGCCCAGGAACGGTTCGCAGGCTGCCGACAGATCGCTGCTGCTGGCCGCCTGGCACGGCGCGTAGCCGCTGGCGTCGATCTCGGTACGCACGTAGCGCAGGCCGAGGTTGCCGCGGAACGGGCGGTCCCACAGCTCGGTGTTGAAGTCCAGCTGCAGGTAGCTGGCGTAGCTCTTTTCGGTCACGTCGAAGTTGTTGTTCGATGCACCGAAGTGGCCGACTCCGGCCAGGCGGTAGTCACCGCCGAGGGTGCCGGTGTTGCAGTTGCAGTAGATGTCGAGCAGCTCGGCGATGCGGTTGAAATCAGGGATCAGCCAGCTGGCCGGCGTGCTGCCGTCCAGGCCCTTGCCGAACCCACCGAGCGTGGTGGACAGGTCGCCCACGCTGACGCCGTCGGGCAGCGCCTGCGACATGCGTCCGTAGCTGATGTTGCGGTACTCCTGCGTGCGCATGCCGTAGTCCTTGTAGGCCAGGCCGCCGCGCAGGGTGAAGGTGGGCGAGACGTTGAAGGTCAGGTCGACCTTGGCGGTGTCGAAGCTGTTGTCGACGTACTGCGGGTTCAGGCGCACTTCGCTGATGTTGCCGCCACGCGCGGTGCCGTTCGCGCTCACCGGCGCGGTGCCGTAGCCCAGCCACTGCCACGAGGCCGCATCGCCCAGCGCGAAGGGGAAGGTCATCGACGGCATGCTGGCGCCGTTGCGCATGTCCAGCACGAAGCCATCCAGGTTGCTGTTGTCGAAGCTGACCATGGAGAACACCGGCCGCTCGAAGCTGGACGAGGAATGGCCGACCAGCGCATCCAGGCGCACCGCGTCATTGAAGCGGTGCTCGAAGTTCAGGCTGGCCTGCTTGAACTCGGTGCTCTCTTCGATGGCGGTCGATTCGGTGCGGAAGTCGACGTTGTCGAACACGCCGTAGACCAGCCGGTTCTGCGCATCCACCTGCGCCTCGCGCACCACGATCTGGGTCTTGCCGCCGTACTGCGCGGTGCGGTGCAGGTTGGCGCCGATCGAATCCTCGCGCTGGTCCTTGTCCAGCTTCGAATACATCAGGTCGAGGTTGAGCAGGCTGTCCGGGCTGAAGCGGAACTGCAGCGCGCCGGTGACACCGAGCCGTTCGATCTCATGCTCGGTGCGGATGTAGCGCGGGTAACGCGGGATCCACGCATTGGTGGCCGTCTCGTAGGCGGCGATGTTCCCGGTGGTCGCCTCCGGGCGGTCGATGCCGGTGCCGCAGTGGGTGGCGTCGATGCCGTAGCTGCCCCAGCCGTTGCTGCGCGCCTGGTTGGCGGCGCTGCCGACGCCCTGCGCGGTTTCATTGGCGGCCGGGTTGCGCGGCGTCTGCGGGTCGTAGCCGGCCGGGCTGCAGAAGCCGTAGGTGCCGTTGTTGGCGGCGGTGGCCTGGTTGGAGTTGCGGTAGTTGCCGTGCTCCCAGCGCACCGGGTTGTAGCCTTCCTCGAAGATCGTGCGCCTGCTCCACGCCACCGACATCAGCGCACCGAAGCGGCCGTCGGCCCAGGTGTTGCTCAGCAGCGCCGATACGCGCGGGTCTTTCGAGCGCGACAGTTCGTTGTAGCCGTACTGGCCGTTGAGCGAGGCCTGGAGGCCTTCGAAATCGAACGGCCGCGATGCGCGCAGATCGACGGTGGCACCCAGCGAACCTTCGTCCATCTGCGCCGACTGGGTCTTGTTGACCTTGACCCGGCTGAACAGTTCGGAGGCGAAGGTGTTGAAGTCGAAGCCGCGGCTGCGGTTGACGCCGGTGGTGCCGCTGCCGGCGGTGGACAGCGCTTCCAGGCCATTGATGCGCACGCGGGTGAAATCCGAACCCAGGCCGCGCACGGAAATCTGCTGGCCTTCGCCGCCTTCGCGGTCGATGGAGACGCCGGCGATGCGCTGCATCGATTCAGCCAGATTCAGATCAGGAAACTTGCCGATGTCCTCGGCGTAGATCGCATCGACCTGCTCGACGCTGTAGCGCTTTTCATCCAGCGACTGCTGCAGGCTTTCGCGGTAGGTGGCCTTGACCTCCACCTTGTCCAGGTCGACCGCATCGGCCACAGCCGCTTCCGGGGTCTGTTGTGCATGCGCGGCGTGGCTCAGCACCAGTCCGATCGACAGGGCAAGCACGGTGAGCGGCGCGCGGCCGCGGTGAAGCGCGAGCGACGAATCCATCTGAAATCCCCTCCCAGGGTGTCCTCAAGCGTTGCGAAGGCGTTCTAGCGCTCGTACCGGCCTCCTCCGGTACGACGCAGGTGCAACGACTTGCTGACACCGCTGGTCACGCATGAACGTAGCAAAGCACATGGCGCGCGGCATCTTGCGCCGCAGCAGCTGCAGCGGCGTTTTCGTTGCACTCCAAGTGCGGCGGCGTGACTGCACGCCGCCGCGTCAGCGGTCAGAACTTGTAGCGCACGCCCAGCAGGAACTGGCGGCCGGTTTCGGTGTACTGCAGCGGCAGCTGCCCGGTGGTGGGCGAATACACCCACTCATCCGATGCTTCATTGGTCAGGTTGATCCCTTCCAGGCTCAGTTCCAGCTGGTCGCTGATGCGGTAGCGGATGGAGGCATCAAGCACGGTGGTGCCGGTCATGCCGTGGTAGCCATCCAGGTTGAAGCCGGTTTCCTGGCCGGGCGCCTGGGTGAGGTAGTCACTGCGGTTGGTGGCCGAGACACGGCCCGACCAGGCATCGCCTTCGTAGAACAGCGTGGCATTCCACGCATTCTTCGAGGTGCCGGTCAGCTGGTTCTTCATGACCGCAGCGCCGGTGCCGTTGACGTACTGGATGCTGGTATCGACCCAGGTGTAGTTCAGCTGCACGCCCAGGTTCGACCACTTGCCGGGCAGGAATGTGAAGGGCTGGGTGTAGTTGGCTTCCACGCCATACAGCTCGCCGCCGGGGGTGTTGAGCGGGATGCTGAAGGTGAAGTCGTCGTTGACCGACGCGCCGGTGCCGTCGAGCAGGCTGGCCGGCAGACCGCTGCTGGAGTACGGCCGCACTTCGCGGGTGGTCTGCACGAACGAGTCGATGTCCTTGTAGAACAGGCCGATGCCGGCCATGGCGCCTTCGGCGAAGTACCACTCGAAGCTCATGTCCACGTTGGTGGCGCGGAACGGATCGAGGTTGGGGTTGCCGCCGGCCACGGTGCGCGCGCCGCCGGCCACGGCCACGGTCACGCCCGGGGTCAGGTTGCCCAGGCCCGGGCGGCTCATCACCTTGGCCGCGCCAAGGCGGATCAGGAAGTCCGGGGTGATCTCCGCCACCAGGTTGAACGAGGGCAGGGTGTCGTTGTACTTGCGGTTGGTGGTGGCATCCACCAGCACGCCGCCCACCGTGGCCGCACCGCTGGAGGTCTGTTCGGTCTGCACGTAGCGCACGCCGACGTTGCCCGACAGCGGGATGGAACCGAGGTCGGTGGAGAACTCACCCATCAGCCATACGCCACGGTCCTTCTCTTCGACGCTGCGGCTGTTGTTGGCGCGCGGGGACACGGCGAAGGTACCGGTGTTGCTGTAGATGTCCAGCAGGTCGGCGATGGCACCCAGGTTCGGCACTACCCAGTTCGAGGGCGAGCCGTTGATGCCCTTCAGGCCGGCCTGGCTGGTGAGGTCGGCCGACACGATGCGGGTGCCGTCGGCCAGCAGCGGTACCGCGCCTTCGCTGCTGCGGCGCAGTTCCAGCGTGCTGAAGGTGTAGTCCTTGGCCAGCACGCCGCCCTTCAGGCGGAAGCCGGGGCTGAGGTTCCAGTTGAAGTTGACCTCGGCGGTATCGAAATCGTTGTCCACGTACTGCGGGCGCAGGCGGATCTCGGCCAGTTCCCAGCCGTTGGGGTTGGTCGGGTCGATGCCGTAGTTGAGGATCGGCGCCCGGCTGTTGCCACGGTAGTCGTAGCTGTAGCCGTCGACGTCGTACTTGTCCATGATGATGGTGGTCTGGACCGGGTTCTCGTGCGCCGAGCGCGAGATGCCGACCTTGCCGGTCATCTGGAAATCATCGGTGAAGCGATGGTCGAAGTTCAGGCTGACCTGCTTGAACTCGGTGTTCCATTCGTCGTGCCGGTTTTCGGTGCGCAGGTCGACGTTGTCGAACTCGCCGTAGAGCAGCGCATTGTTGCGGATCTCACCGTTGCGCACGATGGTTGACGGCTTGCCGTCGCGGTCGGGGCGGCGGTTGGCGCCGGTGGCCGAGTCTCGGTTGCGGCTGAAGGAGATCGCTTCGATGTAGTGCTCGTCACGCGTGGCGTCGATCTTCGAGTACAGCGTGTCCAGCGAGATCTCGGTGCGGTCCGACGGCTTCCACTGCAGCGAGCCGGTGATGCCCAGGCGCTTCTGCTGGTGTTCCATCTGCACGTAGCGCGGGAAGCGCGGGTGGTAGACATCGGCGCTGCGGGCGGCGGTGAACGGCGAGGCCGCACTGAAGCCGCCATTGCTGGTGCCGTTGGCCCAGCGGCCGGTGTTGGAGCCTTCTTCCAGCGCCTGGCGCTCGGAGTAGGCCACCGACAGCAGCGCGCCGAAGGTGCCATCGGCAAAGGTGTTGGAGATCAGCGCGGCCAGGCGCGGGTCGGCCTTCTCGGCCATCTGGTTGTAGCTGGCCTGGCCACTGGCGACGAAAGTGAAACCGTCATAGTCGAACGGGCGCGCGGTGCGCAGGTCGACCGTCGCGCCCAGCGAACCTTCTTCGACGTCGGCCGAGGCGGTCTTGCGCACCACCATCTGCGAGAACAGGTCCGAGGCGAAGACGTTGAAGTCGAAGCCACGGCCACGGTTGGTGCCGCCGCTCTGGTCACCGGCGCCGACCGTGGTCAGCGCTTCCATGCCGTTGATGCGCACGCGGGTGAAGTCCGGGCCCAGGCCGCGGACCGAGATGTTGCGGCCCTCACCGGCTTCGCGGGTGATCACCACGCCCGGAATGCGCTGCAACGACTCGGCCAGGTTCAGGTCCGGGAACTTGCCGACGTCCTCGGCCACGATGGCATCGACCACGCCGGCCTCGCCGCGTTTGATGTCCAGCGCTTTCTCCACGCTGGCGCGGTAGCCGGTGACGTTGACCGTGTCCAGGTTGGTGGCGCTGGGCGCCTCGCTCTGCTGCTGGGCAGCGGCGCCTGCCGACAGGGCCAGGCTGACCGCCATGGCGAGTAAGGTAACCGGTGTCTTTTTTGCGTGGTTCCGAGAATGCATGCCTTTCCCCTCTCCCAAAGGTCTGGTCTTGCGAGTGTTTCAGCGGAATGACACCGCTGGTCAGATCCGACGGTAGCAGCACCTCCCCTCGGCGGCATCTTGCACCGCAACAGACCTGTAATGTCTCCAAGACGCTTGCAGGACAATGGTTCCGACAGTTTGATAGGCTGTACCCACGACCGTTCAGTGTCTTGATGACACCGATGGTCAACCGCCACGCGGGTGCGTGGCGCGATTCCACGCCGCCCAGCAGTCGCTGCTGGCGGCCAGCGTAAGGGAGCGGAAATGGGTCGTGTCGTATGTTTCGGGGAATTGCTGCTGCGCCTGGGCGCACCGGGTAACGAACTGCTGATGCAGTCGCCGCAACTGCTGGTGCACGTGGGCGGTGCGGAAGCGAACGTGGGTGTCTCGCTGTCCCGCTTCGGACATGAGGTCGCCATGGTCAGCACCGTGGCCGGCAACGCACTGGGCGCCCACGTGCTGGGTGAACTGCGCCGGCACGGGGTCGACACGCGCAGCGTGCGGCAGGATCCGGACGGGCGCATGGGCCTGTACTTCCTGACTACCGGCGCGGTGCAGCGCGCCAGCGAAGTGGTCTATGACCGCGCCGACTCCGCCTTCGCGCGCAGCACCGCGGCCGACTACGACTGGCCGGTGCTGCTGCAGGGCGCGCAGTGGCTGCATCTGTCCGGGGTCAGCCCGGCGCTGGGCCCGGACGTGGCCCAGGCCACCCTGGCGGCGGCGCGCGCGGCACGTGCACTGGGCGTGCGCGTGTCCTTCGATGGCAACTTCCGGCCCAAGCTGTGGCAGCGCTGGGGCGGCGATGCGCAGGCGATCCTGCATGAGCTGTTCGCCCAGGCCGACATCGTCTTCGCCGACTACCGCGATATCGAAGTCATCCTCGGCCAGCGCTTCGAACAGGCCGACGTGGTGGCCAGGGTCGAAGCCGCGGCCACGGCGGCGTTTGCCGCTTTCCCGCAGCTGCAGTGGATGGCGTGCACCCAGCGCCAGGCCCTCAGCGTCGACCACCATGTGCTGGGCGCGCTGCTGCTGGGCCGCGATGGCACCCGCGCCCAGGCACCGGTGCGCCAGCTGCAGGGCATCGTCGACCGCATCGGCGGTGGCGATGCATTCGCCGCGGGCATCCTGCATGGCATCCTGTCCGGCTTCGATGCCGACGCCACCGTGCGTTTCGGCCTGGCTGCCGGTGGACTGAAGCACTCGATCCCCGGCGATTTCAACCCCGTCAGCGAAGCTGACGTACTGGCCCTGGTGGGCGAGGAGCGATTCGATGTCCGGCGCTGATCCGCGCGTACGTGCGGTACTGAAACTTGCACCGGTGATTCCGGTGTTCACCCCCGATGACGTGGACGATGCGGTGCAGGTGGCACAGGCACTGTTCCGCGGCGGCCTGCCGGTGATCGAGGTGACCCTGCGCACGCCGCGTGCGCTGGACGCGATCAGGGCCATGGTCGAGGCCGTGCCGGATGCGGTGGTGGGTGCCGGCACGGTGCTGACGCCGGCGCAGATGGACGCGGCCAAGGCCGCCGGCGCGCGCTTCGCGGTGTCGCCCGGCGCGACGCCGACGCTGTACGCAGCCGCGCGCGATGCCGACCTGCCTTACCTGCCTGGCGTGGCCACGGGTTCGGAACTGATCCTCGGCCTCGAGGCCGGCCTGGACACGTTCAAGTTCTTCCCGGCGGTGCAGTCCGGCGGCGCGCCGCTGCTGTCGGCATGGCACGGCCCGTTCGCTGATGTGCGCTTCTGCCCGACCGGTGGCATCAGCGCGCAGACCGCACCACAGTTCCTGCACCTGCCCAACGTGCTGTGCGTGGGCGGTTCGTGGTTGACCACCGCGGCCCTGATGCAGTCGCGCGACTGGGACAACATCGAGCGTCTGGCCCGCGAAGCAGCGGTGCTGGCCGGCTGAGCCACTGCCCGTTGAGTCGAGCTTGCTCGACTGCTTTTCGCCAGGATCAAGAGCAGTCGAGCAAGCTCGACTCTACAGGCCCCGTTGGCCCAGGCGCCGGTACAGCGTGCTGCGGCTGATACCCAGCTGCCTGGCTGCGGCGGTGACATTGCCGTCGGCGTCCTGCAGGGCCTGCCGCATCGCGTCCTCGGCGATGTCACGCAGCCCGCCCGATGCAGTGCTGGCGTTGGCCGCCTGTACCATCGGCACCTTCAGCAGTTCGGCAGGCAAGTGCGCAGGCGTGATCTCCTCACCCGGGTCGCTCAACGCCACCAGCGTGCGCAGGCAGGCCTGCAGCTGGCGCAGGTTGCCTGGCCAGCGCTGCCGCTGCAGCACCTGCAGAACCTCCGCCTGCAGCACGCGGCCCTGCGCCATGGGTGACCACAACGCCTGCAGCAAGGCACCGCGCTCGTCCAGCTCACGCAGGGCCGGCAGATGCACGACATGATCGGCGATGCGGTAGTAGAGATCAGCCCGGAAGCGCCCCTCGGCCACGGCCTGCTGCAGGTCGCAGTGGCTGGCACAGACCAGGGCGAAGTCCAGTTTCACCGGGCGGCCACCGCCCAGCGGTGACAGCTCGCGTTCCTGCAGCACGCGCAGCAGGCGCGGTTGCAGGGCCAACGGCATGTCGCCGATCTCATCCAGGAACAACACGCCGCTCTGCGCCTGCCGCAGCAGGCCGGTACTGCCCTGCCGGCGCGCGCCGGTGAACGCGCCTTCCTCATAGCCAAACAGTTCGGCTTCGATCAGGCCTTCGGGCAGTGCCGCGCAGTTCACCGCCACCAGCGGTTGGCCGGCACGCGCGCAGCGGCGATGCAGCTCGCGCGCGAAGACTTCCTTGCCCGTGCCGGTTTCGCCCTGTACCAGTACCGGCAGCCCCGCATCCAGCACCCGCACCGCCTGGCGCAACTGCCGCTGCACCGGCGCCGCCAGCACCGTCCCGGGTGCCGCCAGAACCGCGGGCGCGGCCGCAGCAGGGGCCACGCGGCGCGTGCGCGCAACCACGGCGCCAGCGGCACGCGTGTGGCGCCTGCCGTCACTGTGGCCGTACAGCGCACGCCCCTGCCGGTCCAGCAGCATGCCGTCGTCATGCAGGCGCGACAGCGGCTGGTCGAACAGGGCCTCGTAGGACGCGTGGCCGATGTCGTGGCGGTCCAGCCCGAACAGGCCCAGCCCGACCCGGTTGGCGGCCACCAGGCGTCCGTTGCGGAAGCCGAGCAGGGCCTCGCGCGGGCTGCCCAGCAACAGCGGCTGCGCATGCAGGTGCAGCAGCTCGCAGTCATCGAGCCCGTCGGCGAAATAGCGATGCTCGATCTGGTCCACCGCGTGGCGGCCCAGCGCCAGCGCATGCAGGTGGGCGTGGCGCGCATCGCCGGAGATGTCGAGCACGCCCACGCGCTGCCCGAGCGGATCGAAGATCGGCGTGGCCGAGCAGGTGAGGATGGCGTGCGGGGCGAAGAAATGTTCGCCGCCGCGCACCTGCAGGGCACGGCCTTCGACGATGGCCGTGCCGATGGCATTGGTGCCGACCGTGCCTTCGTCCCAGCGCACCCCCGGCATCAGCGCGACCTGGCCGGCGCGGTCGAGGAAGCTGTTGCTGCCCTCGGCGTCCAGCACCCAGCCTTCCTCGTCGGTGAGCAGCACGATGCCATCGCTGCTGGCCAGCGAGCTTGCCAGCCCTTCCAGCTCGGGGCGGGCCAGCCGCCACAGGCGCTCGCGGCGCTGGCGCAGTTCACGCAGCGACAGCTCGGGTACCGGCGCCACGTCGGGACGTGCGTCCACCGACAGGCCCTGGCGCTGGCAGCGCCGCCACGACTGCAGGATGGCATCGGGCACTACCCCGGCCGGCGATGCGCCGCGCTCGAAGAAGGCACGGCGCGCACCACCCACGCGCTCGGGAAGAATCGGCTGGGACACCCTGACGCTCCTGTGTCGCATTCTGCGACAGTTGTTGCGGGCACTGTCCCGATTAAAAGCACATCCGCGCTTCAGTTGCGATGACGACCGCTGGTGCGCCGCCGCATACCGCCAGGCGGGTCTTAGACGCCGCGCCGCCGAACCTCGTGATGCGCCGCAGCACGTGCGTGGTTGGCACGCTCGTTGCGGTAGGGACGGCAGGCCCCGGGTTGTCCGGGCCATCCAAGGAGTGCCCACGATGAATGCCGTTGCCTCGCCCTCGACCGATCCGGCCGACCCCAGCGCCCTGTTCAAGCCCCGCTACGACAACTATATCGGTGGCCAGTGGGTGGCCCCGCGCAGCGGCCAGTACTTCGACAACACCACGCCCATCACCGGCAAGGTGCTCACCTCGGTGGCGCGCTCGAATGCCGAAGACATCGAGGCTGCGCTGGATGCCGCGCACGCTGCCAAGGATGACTGGGGCAAGCGCTCAACCACCGAGCGCGCCAACATCCTCAACCGCATCGCCGACCGCATCGAGCAGAACCTGGAGCTGATCGCGCGCGCCGAGACCTGGGACAACGGCAAGCCGATCCGCGAGACGCTCAACGCCGACATCCCCCTGATGGTCGACCACTTCCGCTACTTCGCCGGGGCCGTGCGCGCGCAGGAAGGCAGCCTGTCGGAGATCGACAAGGACACCGTGGCCTACCACTTCCACGAGCCGCTGGGCGTGGTCGGGCAGATCATTCCGTGGAACTTCCCGCTGCTGATGGCCGCGTGGAAGCTGGCCCCGGCACTGGCCGCCGGCAACTGCGTGGTACTCAAGCCGGCCGAACAGACCCCGGCCTCGATCCTGGTGCTGATGGAGATCATCGGCGACCTGCTGCCGCCGGGCGTGCTCAACATCGTCAACGGCTTCGGCCTGGAAGCGGGCAAGCCGCTGGCCAGCAGCCCGCGCATCGCCAAGATCGCCTTTACCGGTGAAACCACCACCGGCCGCCTGATCATGCAGTACGCGAGCCAGAACCTGATTCCGGTGACGCTGGAACTGGGCGGCAAGTCGCCCAACATCTTCTTCGCCGACGTGATGGCCGAGGACGATGATTTCCTCGACAAGGCGGTGGAAGGCTTCGTGCTGTTCGCGCTGAACCAGGGCGAGGTGTGTACCTGCCCATCGCGTGCGCTGGTGCAGGAATCGATCTACGAGCGCTTCATGGAACGCGTGCTCAAGCGCGTGGCGGCGATCAGGCAGGGCGATCCTCTGGACCCGGACACCATGATCGGCGCGCAGGCGTCGTCCGAGCAGCTGGAGAAGATTCTTTCCTACATCGACATCGGCAGGCAGGAAGGCGCCGAAGTGCTGATCGGGGGCGAGCAGAACACGCTCGGCGGCGAACTGGCCGGCGGCTATTACGTGAAGCCTACCGTGTTCAAGGGCCACAACCGCATGCGCATTTTCCAGGAGGAAATCTTCGGACCGGTGGTGGCGGTGACCACCTTCAAGACCGAGGAAGAAGCGCTGCAGATCGCCAACGATACGCTGTACGGCCTCGGTGCCGGCGTGTGGAGCCGCGATGCCTCGCGCCTGTACCGCATGGGCCGCGCCATCCAGGCCGGGCGCGTGTGGACCAACTGCTACCACGCCTACCCGGCGCACGCGGCGTTCGGTGGTTACAAGCAGTCGGGCATCGGCCGCGAGAACCACAAGATGATGCTCGACCATTACCAGCAGACCAAGAACCTGCTGGTCAGCTACTCGCCGAAGAAGCTGGGCTTCTTCTGATGGATTGATCGGGATCAAGGCGCGGGCGTGGGGCCGGCGCCATCCTGTCTGCAAGCGCACTACGGAGTAACCCGCATGAACAGAACCATGAAGGCTGCCGTCGTCCGTGAGTTCGGCAAGTCGCTGGTCATCGAAGAAGTCGTGGTACCGCGCCCGGGGGCGGGCGAGGTCCTGGTCAGAATCGAGGCCTGTGGCGTCTGCCACACCGACCTGCACGCCGCCGAGGGCGACTGGCCGGTTAAACCCAACCCGCCATTCATCCCCGGCCACGAGGGCGTGGGGCACGTCGTGGCCGTGGGAGGCGGGGTAGGGCACGTCAAGGAAGGCGACAGGGTCGGCATCCCCTGGTTGTACTCGGCGTGTGGCCATTGCGAACACTGCCTGGGTGGCTGGGAAACGCTGTGCGAAACGCAGCGCAACACCGGTTACTCGGTCAACGGCGGCTTCGCCGAGTACGCACTGGCCGATGCCAACTATGTCGGCCTGCTTCCGAAGGAAGTGGGCTTCGTGGAGATCGCGCCGGTGCTGTGCGCCGGCGTGACCGTCTACAAGGGCCTGAAGGTCACCGACACCAAACCCGGTGACTGGGTCGCGATCTCGGGCATCGGCGGCCTGGGCCACATGGCGGTGCAGTACGCACGTGCAATGGGCCTGAACGTGGCGGCCATCGATGTCGACGACAGCAAGCTGGCCCTGGCCCGGCGCCTGGGCGCGCAGGTCACCGTCAACGCACGCACCACCGATCCGGCCGCGTTCCTGAAGAAGGAGATCGGCGGCGCGCATGGTGCGCTGGTCACCGCGGTATCGCCCAAGGCCTTCGAACAGGCGCTGGGCATGGTCCGCCGCGGCGGCACGGTGTCGTTGAATGGCCTGCCGCCGGGCAACTTCCCGCTGGACATCTTCGGCATGGTGCTCAACGGCGTGACCGTGCGCGGCTCGATCGTCGGCACCCGCCTGGACCTGCAGGAATCGCTGCAGTTCGCTGCCGAAGGCAAGGTCGCGGCGACGGTCAGCACCGACCGCCTGGAAAACATCAACGATGTGTTCGCGCGCATGCACGCCGGCACCATCGAGGGCCGGGTGGTGCTGGACTTCGCCGCCTGATCATCCCGCGCATGGCTGCCGCGCCCGTCCCCCTCTCCCGCGTGCGCGGCGGCCATGCAGCGGTACCCTGCAAGGGGTCTGATCCCTCCCACTCCGCCAGGAGTGGAGGGCTCTGACCCCGAACGAGGCACTCATGAACGAACTTCCGCACCAGGTCATCGCCACCCTCGCAGCGCTGCAGCTGATCGAGACGCTGCGCGCGCGCCACGGGCCGCTGCTGTTCCACCAGTCCGGCGGCTGCTGCGATGGCTCCTCGCCGATGTGCTTCGCGCAGGGCGATTTCATCGTCGGCGATCGCGATGTCTGCCTGGGCGAGATCGGCGGCGCGCCGTTCCACATCAGTCCCTCGCAGTTCGATTACTGGAAGCACACCCAGCTGATCATCGACGTGGTGCCCGGGCGCGGCGGCATGTTCTCGCTGGAGAACGGCGAGGGCGTGCGCTTCCTGGTGCGCTCGCGCCTGTTCAGCGACGAGGAGTTCGCCGCGCTGCAGGCCGCCGGCAAGGCCTGAGCCTCTGTAGAGCCGAGCCCATGCTCGGCTGCACCGTCGCGCACGCCTTACAATGACGGCATGCCCGAGATGCTCAAGACCGTTTTCCTGTCCGTCGTCGCCCTGGTCGGCGCGCTGCTCGCGCTTGCCCTGGTCAGCAGTGCCGGCGGCTGGCTGCCGCCGTTGTTCGGCCTGCACCCCGGCAGCGAAGCGCAACTGGGCTGGGACCTGGCCTTCACCGTGCTCGGCGGCATCGCCGGCATCGCCTTCGCCACCTACTACGCGCCGTGCTGGCCGCGTGCGCATGGCACCTCGATCTGGACCCTGCTGGTACTCGGCAGCGGCTACGGCCTGTGGGTAATGGGCGGCGATTTCCCGCGCTGGTTCGCCATCGCGCTGCTGGTGTCGCTGCCGGTGCAGCTGCTCGGTGGCTGGTGGTTCGGTCGTCGTCCGTCCCGCAGCGCAACACAGGCTTAACAATTCCCGCCTAGGCTCGGTGCCCGCCGAACGTCGGCAACGCGGCGCAGGGGCCTGCACCCACGGAGCACGGGCAGGCGCGGCGTAAGTCACCACAGGGAACCGGGAAATCATCCGATGCGTTACCAGAACCGGGAGGCCGCCGCTGCGGCCCCCCATGCGAAGCTTTTGTCCCGCGCCGTGCATGCGGTGCTGATCGGGGGCCTCGCCGTACTGCCCATCGATGCAATGGCTGAAGAAGCCGCCGATGGCGATACCCGCGAACAGCTGCAGCAGCTGGACACCGTCACCGTCTCCGGCAGCTATGCCAGGAGCCTGGAGCGCGCGGTCGACCTCAAGCGCGCCAACATCGGTTTCTCCGATTCGATCGTCGCCACCGACGTGGCCGATTTCCCGGAGCAGAATCTCGCTGAAGCGCTGCAGCGCATGCCGGGCGTGACCATCGAGCGCAACAAGGGCCTGGGCAGCAAGGTCAGCGTGCGCGGCCTGCCCAGCGAGTTCACCCTGGTCTCGATCAACAACCTGGCCACCGCTTCGGGTAGTGGCGGGCGCGACGTGCAGTTCGACATCTTCGCCGCCGACGTGGTGCAGACGGTCACCGTGCAGAAGTCGCCGACCGCCGCCGACGAGGAAGGTGGCATCGCCGGTTCGGTCTACATCGAAACGGCCAGGCCGTTCGACTTCCCCGAGCCCAGGTTCAGTGCCTCGGCCGAAGCCTCGCACAACTCGATCAACGGCAGGATCGATCCGAAGATCTCCTTCCTCGCCAGTGACACCTGGGGTGACTGGGGCGGCCTGGTGTCGTTCTCCAAGGCCAAGCGCAGCAACCGCACCGATTCCAACTCGGGCATCAACTTCCGTCCCATGGGCCGCTTCCTGGAAGCGTCGGGCACGCGTGGTTCGCAGGCCGCCGCCGTGCTGGCGCGCGATGCCGGCATCGTCGTGCAGGACCGCATGGACAAGGACGAGACCAGCCGCGTCATCTTCCAGGACAAGGTCGGCGACCGCATCTACCTCAATGCGCAGGACCAGTGGGGTGCCACCGCGTCGCTGCAGTTCAAGCCCAGCGACACGTTCTCGCTCAGCTTCGATGCGATGCTCGGCGGCTATGACACGCACGAGGACGAGTACGATGCCGCGGCGTACTCGGCGTCCAGCCGCAGCACGCTGGACCGCATCTACGACTACGACAACACCACGCTGGGCGACTACGGCATCACCGTGCTGAAGGACGTGGCCTATACCGCCACCCAGCACGAGATCCTCAGCAAGGAACGCAACGCCAACACCGGCTACCGTCAGTTCAGCAGCAAGCTCGACTGGAAGGTGGGTGGCTGGGACATCGACGCGCTGGTCGGCTACTCCGGCGCACGCAAGGATTCGGACTACGCCAACCTCAAGCACGTGGCCTACGCGCCGTCGCGCACGCGCTGGACCAGCAACGGCGGCGAGACCGTGCCGAGCACCACCGGCGGTTTCGACATGTACCGCGGCGCGGACAAGTACCTGTTCGAAGCGTACGAGACCGAGCTGGAGAAGGTGAAGGATGACAAGTACGCCGCGCAGCTCGACCTGCGCCGGCAGATGAACCTGGCGTTCTTCCCGGCCCTGAGCGGCGTGCAGTTCGGCGCGCGTTACACCGACAAGACCAAGGAACGCGAGTTCGGCAGCGGCAAGATCCAGGGCCCGGCCGCCGGCAGCGCCGCGTGGGTCAACACGCGCACGCTGGCCGACAGCAACCCGGTGTGGATCAGCCAGCTGGCACCGGGTGGTGCGTATCGCCCGAGCGACCTGGACTGGCAGCAGGTGTCCAACGCCTATGCGCGCGCCACGTTCCGCTACCCGGGCCATGAAACCCCGATCGATCCAGGCCAGTACTATGAGGTGAAGGAAAAGACCCTGGCGCTGTATGCGATGGCCGACGTCTACTTCGACATCGGCACCGTGCCGGTGTACGCCAACCTGGGCGTGCGCTCGATCGACACCGATGTCGACTCGGCCGGCTTCCACCCGGTGCAGAATGCCGATGGCAGCAACGGCTACACGCCGACGCCGATTTCCAGCAGCGGCGACTACAGCAGGATCCTGCCCAGCTTCAACATGACCGCCGAGATCGCCGACGGCCTGGTGCTGCGCGGTGCCGCCTCGGAAACGCTGATGCGTCCGTCGCTGACCGACATCGCCTACCGCCGCACCGTCAGCTGGAGCAGCTTCCGCTTCATGGACGGCAACCCGGCGCTGAAGCCGACCACCGCCAAGCAGTGGGAAGTGGGCCTGGAGAAGTACCTGCAGAACGGTGGCCTGCTGGCTGCGTCGTACTTCTCCAAGAAGATCGACGGCGTGGTGCGGCAGTCGCTGACCGGCATCGTGCCGAGCGTCGAGAAGCTCAACGCCAACGGTTCGCTGGACGGCTACTACGACTTCGAGGTCTACCAGCCGGTCAACGCCGACGGTTCCTACAAGATCACCGGCGTCGAGCTGGTCGCGCAGCTGCCGCTGTCGATGCTGCACCCGGCACTGGAAGGCTGGGGCATCAACGCCAACTACACCCAGCTGGACAACTCGCTGACCGGTGCGTCGGACCTCGATATCCCGACCCCGCCGGAAGGCCTGGCCGAGAAGGCGTACAACTTCACTCTGTACTACGAGAACGACCGCCTCAGCGCGCGCGCCTCGTACAACTACAAGGACAAGTACGTCGAATACATCCACCTGAACATGTATCCGGTCTACCGCGATGCCTATGGCCAGCTGGATGCCTCGATCGGCTTCCGCCTCAATGACACCTGGAAGCTGAATCTGGAAGCGATCAACCTGCTGGACGAGAAGACCAGCGGTTACACGATCGACAAGGCGTTCCCGACCCAGTACGAGTTCTCCGGCCGCCGCGTCACCTTCGGCATCCGCGCGGACTTCTGATCCACGCTGCACTGATCTGGCAGCGCCGGGCCGTGCCCGGCGACACGCAACGTATCCGCGCTGCGCGCTCACCGGACGCGGCCCGGCGCTACCGATCAACGGTCGGCAACACCTGCTTCAACGGTTCCATCCCGCGCCACGGGTCTTCCTTCAGGCGCTTCGCGCGCGCAAGCGCCTTCTCCAACGGGAACGCATCGGCGGCGCTCACTCTCGCCAGCTCCTCCCAGCGCAGCGGCACCGCCACGCCTGCGCCCTCACGCGCGCGCAGCGACCACGAACACACGCTGGTGGCGCCGCGCGTATTGCGCAGCCAGTCGATGAAGATCACGCCCCCGCGCTTGGCCTTGCTCATCGTCGCCACATAGCGGTCGGGCTGCTCCAGCGCCATCGACTGGGCGAAGGCTTCGCAGAACGCCTTGACCTGGTCCCAATCGGCTTTCGGCTGCAGCGGCACCACCACGTGCACGCCCTTGCCGCCGGACAGCCGCACGAAGCTCTGCAGGCCGACCTGCAACAGGCGGTCGCGCACATCGCGCGCACCCGCCTTCACCTGCGCCCAGCTCACGCCTTCGCCGGGGTCCAGATCGAACACCAGCCGGTCCGGATGCTCGGGATCCTCGACCGTCGCGCCCCACGGGTGCAGCTCCAGCGTGTTCATCTGCACCAGCTGCAGCAGGCCACGCGCATCATCGATGTAGACGTAGTCCTCGCGGCCGCTCTTCTGCTGCAGCGGCACCGCATGCACGGCGTCGCCCAGGCCGGGGCCATGGTGCTTCTGGAAGAAGCAGGCCTTGCCGACGCCATCCGGGCAGCGCAGCAGTGACAGCGGGCGGCCGGCGATCTCCGGCAGGATCCAGCGCGCCATCTGCTGGTAGTAGTCGGCCACGTCGCCCTTGCTGAGCTTGCGCTGCGGGTACACCACCCGTTGCGGATGGCTGATGGTCACCGCGGCATCACCGCTGCCTGCTGCCGGTGCCACGCCCAGGTCCTGCGTCTGTTTATCGCTGCGCAGGCGCTTGAAGCTGGCCTGGCGCAGCAGCCCTTCCTTGCCCCAGCCGCGGAAAGCCACTTCAGCCACCACCACCGGTTTCACCCAGCGCACGCTTGCCGCGCGGAAGGGAACATGCGCCGGCAGCTCCAGCACCGCTTTCTTCACCGCCAGCGGTGCCAGCGCGCTGCTCAGCGCCTTCAACGCCGCATCGTCGAAGCCGGTGCCGACCCGACCGACATAGCGCAGGCCGCCGGCATCGGGCGTGGCCAGCAGCAGCGAACCGAAGCCGACCCGGCCGCCCTTGGGCGCGGTGTGGCCGACGACGACGAATTCGTCGGTGTCTTCGTGCTTCACCTTCACCCAGCTGCGCGCGCGGGCATTCACGTAGGGCGCATCGACCTGCTTGCTGACGATGCCTTCGAAGCCGGCCTCACCGCTGGCGGCGAACACCGCAGGGCCATGGTCGAGCACGTGTTCGCTGTAGGCCAGCGTGCCCGGCTCCGGTCCGACCAGGTCCTTGAGTAGCGCCTTGCGTTGCAGCAGCGGCGCGCGGCTGATGTCCACGCCGGCCACACCGGGCAGATCGAACACGATGTAGCGCAGTGGTTGTTTCGAGCTGCCATCGATGACACGCTGCAGAGCCGCGAAGTCGCTGCGGCCCTGCTTGTCGAGCACGACCAGCTCGCCGTCCAGGCGCGCATCACGCACCGGCAACGCGCGCACGGCCTGGGCGACTTCGGGGAAGTCACCGGTCCAGTCCAGGCCATTGCGCGAGCGCAGTTTCAGCTCGCCGTCGTGCAGATCTGCCAGCAGGCGGTAGCCATCCCACTTGATCTCATGCAGCCAGCGTTCGCCATCGGGTGCGGTGTCGCGGTGATCGGTCAGCTGCGGCTTGAAGCCGCGCGGATACGGATGGTCGCGTGCACCAGAAAGCTCCAGCGCGCGCGCATGCCAGCGTGCATCTGCCTTGCGGGGCGCGCGCGATGCCTTCTTCGCTGCTTTCTTCGCCCGCTTTGCTGCGGCCCTGGATGCAGGCATGGCGTTCTCCAGAAGATCATCGGCCTCGGCGTCGCGCGCGTCGGCATCATCACGCTTGATCAGCAGCCACTGCACCTGCCGCCCTTTCATGGCCGTGCGTACCAGCTTCCAGCCGCCACTCAAGCGTTGCCCGTGCAGCACGAAGTCGATCTTGCCATCGGCCAGCGCCTGCAATGGGTCGCCTTCGCAGGCCCAGCTGCCATGGTCGAACACCTGCACGTGGCCGGCGCCGTAATGGCCCTCGGGAATATCCCCTTCGAAGCCGGCATAGGACAGCGGATGGTCCTCCACTTCCACCGCCAGGCGCTTCTCGCCTACCCGCAGCGACGGGCCCTTGGGCACCGCCCAGCTCTTCAGCACACCGTCCATTTCCAGGCGGAAATCGTAGTGCCGCGAACTGGCGTGGTGCAGCTGGATGACGAACTGCGGGCGCCGCTTCGAGTTGCCCGCGGCCGGGCCATCATCCGGCTCCGGCGTCTGCCCGCTGCCACCGCCGAGGCGTCGCTTGCGACGGTACTGGTGCAGCGACATGGCTCAGCCTGCCTTGCGGCGCGGTGCGGTCTTCTTCGTCGCCTTGGCGGCCTTGCCCGCGGTCTTCTTCGTGGCTTTCTTCGCAGCCTTCTTCGCCGGTGCCTTGCGCGTCGCGGTCTTCTTCGCCGGCGTGCGCTTGTTGGCATCCAGGCTCTTCTGCAGCAGCGCCATGAAGTCCACCACGTTGGTGCTGGCATCCTCGTGCACCGCCGGCTCCTCTTCCACCTGGGTGGTGCCGCCCTTGGCCTTGATGCGCTTGTTCAAGACCTGCTGCAGGCGCTCGCGGAATTCATCGTGGTACTGCGTAGGGTCCCAGTCACCGGCCATCGATTCGATCAACTGCTCGGCCATCGCGGTTTCCTTGCTGGTGATCCTGTAATCGGAAAGACTGCCGGTGGGCAGCTTGTAGTCCTCCGGGTCGACCAGCTCCTGCGGGTAGCGCAGGATCATCAGCACCAGCGCGTCTACATTGGGCATCACTGCACAGAGATACTCGCGCGTGCGCACCACTACGCGGGCGATACCCACTTTGCCTGTGCTGCGCAGCGTCTCGCGCAACAGCACGTAGCCCTTCTCGGCCTTTTTGCCCGGTACCAGCAGGTAGGGCTTTTCGAAGTAGCGGGGATCGATCTGCGCGGCGTCGACGAACGACTCCACCTCCACTGTTTCATGGCTCTCCGGCGCGGCCGAGCGGATGTCCCCTTCCTCGAGCACGACATAACTGCCCTTGTCGTACTCGAAGGCTTTGACGATGTCCTTCCACGGTACTTCCTCGCCGGTATCGGCGTTCACCCGCTCGAAACGGATTGGCTTGCGATCGCGCGAGTCCAGCATCCGGAACTGCAGGTCGACCTTGCGCTCGCCAGACATCAGCGACACCGGCACGTTCAGCAGGCCGAAGGAGAGAGTACCGGTCCAGATCGGGCGGGCCATGGGCGCACCAGTCAGTCAGCAGGGGCACCCAGCTTCAGCGGTGCGCCGTGAAACGCCTGTGTCCGGGCTGTGCAGGCGGCATGGCCGGGCAGCTGCCGCGGCCGCCCCTATTGAAGGAGGGGCCTGACGGCGGTAGCAGGAATGTGGTCCAGCGCGCGCCAGGCGTCTTCAACCACCGGCCACGCCTGCTCCCAATCCAGGCGTGACTGCCCTCGCATCTGTTCCCAATGCGCGGCCAGCTCCTCGCAGGTATCCGCATCACCTCCCCGGGGCCAGTCGGCGGCATGGGTGGTCAAGGCGAAGGCGTAGACCGGGCACAGGTCACGCCAGTTCCGCTGGCCGTGGCTGCGGCGCCCTTCGTAGTCAGTCAGCATGTACTGCATGTAGTCCTGCGCCACCGCCTGCGGATCCGGGTGGCGGCGGCTGCCCCGCTTCGGGCTGCGCGCTGACAACGGGTCCAGCAGCGCATTGAAGACGGACGGTGCGGGTCGTTCCAGGCGGGCCATGGCGGGGTCCTGCATCAGTGTCTGGGCTGGCAGGGATACGCGCCACGCTGTTATGCACTGGTGACAGAGGTGTTCATGACGCGGGGTTCGCAGTGGCTTTACCTCCACAGCGGTTAAGTGGGGTCCCCGCCCAGCGAGAAGAGACCGCCATGAACCGAGACACCTCCCGAGACCCGCTGCGCGAGACGACGGCGCCCGTAGCTGGCGAGCAGCGCAGCAAGCACGACAATGATGAGGCCGATTTCCGCGGCACCGGCGCCCCCTTCGTCGATGCTGGAAACCATCCGGTGCATCCCGACCCGGGCAACCCGCAGGCCCCGCAGCAGGACGCGCCGCATCTGCCTGTAAAGCGCGAGGCTGATCAGGCGGCCCTGGACCGTAAGGACTGTGGCGACCGTAATCGCGGAGGTCAGGAAAGCCCGCTCAAGCGCCGCGAGCGCAAGCAGCATGCCAGCGACAACCAGGACCAGGCCTTGGAAGAGACGTTTCCGGCCAGTGACCCGACCTCACCCTTCGTACCGGCCAAGGCACCGGATTGAGGCCACGGGCGCCAGCGTAGCGCTGGCCGCACTGGCGGCCGCCGGCCACGCGCATCAGCGCCATGACCACTGCAGGCCCACGCTGGCGCGCCGGTCCGGGCCCGGTTCGTAAAATCGACCGTTGCCATCGTTGACGATCACCGAGCCGATGTAGGCCTGGTCCAGCAGGTTGTCCAGCCGCGCGAAGGCACGCAGGTCGCCGCCGGGCAGGGTCCAGCGGCGGCCGGCTTCCAGGTTCAGCACGGTGTAGCCGGGCGCGCGCTCGGTGGCCAGGTCGTTCACCACCGTGTCGCTGCTGGCGTTGGCTTCCAGCGCCCACTGCCAGTCGCCGCGCGACCACTGCAGACGGGCGAAGGCCTGCTGCCGCGGCACGCCAGGCAGGCGGCTGCCGGCGGCCACCATGGTGTCGGGCACGCGGCAACCACTGCCACCGCAGGTCAGGTACGGCGAACGCACCTGTGCCTGCAGCCATGTCCAGGCCAGCTGCAGTTCCCATTGCTCGGCCAGCGGCTGCTGGTACTGCAGTTCCACGCCCTGTCGGCGGGTGCGGCCGATGTTGCGGTAGGTGCTGCGGCCATTGGTGTTGCTGGCAACGGCCAGCTCGTCGTCGGTAACGGCGCGGAACACGCTGACATCGAGCTGGGTTCCGTTCTGCGCATGCCACTTGCTGCCGACTTCGATATTGCGGCTGCGCGCGGCCGACAGGTCCAGCGCCAGGCCGGCCTGCCCGTCGCTGCGGTAGCCCAGCTCATTGAAGGTGGGGGTCTCGAAGCCGCGTCCGACCGCCGCGTGCAGGCGCCACTGCGGGGTCGCCTCGAAGCTGACCCCGGCCACCGGCGTGGTCGCCTGGTAGCGGCGGCGGCCGCTGTCGTCGGGATTGCTGCCGGTGATGTAGCGGTCGTCCGACTCAAAGCGGACGGCACTGTGGCGCACGCCGGCCAGCAGCGACCAGCGCGGGCTCCACTGCCACCACGCCTGGGCGAACTGGTCGACGTTCTGCACGGTATCGATCTGGTCGCGGCGCAGGCGGCCGCGCACGCCCAGGGTGGTGCCGACGAAGTTCTCGTAGCCGGTGCGGTGCTGGCGCTGGCGGTCGGCGCTGATGCCCGCCACCACGTCCAGCGGGCGCCCGGCCAGGTCACCGTTCCAGCCCCAGCGCGCGTCCGTCCCGCCATAGCCGCCGTCCAGGTCGATTACGCCGCCGGCATGCAGCGGGTTGGCTTGCGCGGTGGGCGGAATCGGCAGGAACTGGGTCACCGCGCGCTGCCCGGCATAGCCCATCAGCTGCCAGCGCTGGGCGCCGCTTTCGCGGGTCCAACGCAGGCCGGCCTGCTGCTGCCGCACCGATTTGCGGGTGTTGTACTGCTCGGCCAAGGCCGTGGCCTGGCGCGGGTTGGCCGCCACCTGGGTGCGGGTCAGGCCCAGCGGGTCCTGCGCATCGGGGGCATCCAGCGCGTTGAGCAGCAGCTCCAGGCGGCCGCCGCCGACTTCAGCGCCGAGCCGAGCGTTGAGCGATTCACGCCGCGCCTCGCTGTGGTCGCGCCAGCCATCGGTGTGGAAGTGGTTGGCGGCGATGTTGTAGTCGATCACCGGGCCGGCACCGCGCAGCTGCGCGCCGACGCTGACGGTGCTGTCGGCACCGGCGTTCACCCGCAGCCGCCACGGATCGCCAGTCTGGCCCTGCGCGCTCCACACCTGCAGCACGCCGCCGGAGGAGTTGCCGTACAGCGCGGAGAACGGGCCGCGCAGCACTTCGATGCGCTCGGCGCCGAGCAGGCTGGCGTGCGACAGCTGGCCCTGGCCATCGGGCATGGTGGCCGGCACGCCATCGATCAGCACGCGCACGCCGCGCACGCCGAAGGTGGAACGCGCGCCGAAGCCACGGATCGACAGCTGGGTGTCCTGTGCATAGTTCTGGCGGTCACGGGCCAGCACCCCGGGCACCCCGGCCAGCGCCTCGGACACCTGCACCCCGGGCCCGCTGCGGTCGTCGCCCACCCACACCGTGTCCTGGCTGGCCGGCAGCGCGAACGGATCGATGCCTTGCACGCGTGCGGCCTGCACTTCCACGGTCGGCAGCTGCTGCGGGGCAGGGTCGGCGGCGTTCTGGGCCAGCACCGGCAGCGGCAGCAGGGCGATCAACAGGGGCAGGCGGCGGGGCACCAGGGAATCGTTCATCGTTCAGCTACACGCACGGCGGGGAAACAACACGCCATGGTACGGGGTGCGGCGTGACGACGGCCGCCGCGCGCGTGGCACGCTTTGTTACGATGGCATGGCTGTGGCCGACGGCCGCTGCTTCACGACCCGCGCTTCTTCTCCCCCTTAAACAGAACGAGTACTGCCGTGTCCTTCTTTGCAAACGTGGAACTGGTCCCGGGCGACCCGATCCTGGGCCTGACCGAGGCGTACAACGCCGACAGCCGCCCGACCAAGGTCAACCTGGGTGTGGGCATCTACTACGACGAGAGCGGCCGCATTCCGCTGCTTCGCGCCGTCAAGCAGATCGAGCAGCAGCTCGCCACCGAAGCCAAACCGCGTGGCTACCTGCCGATCGACGGCCTGCCTGCCTACACGCAGGCGACCCGTGAACTGGTGTTCGGCAAGGACTCGCCGCTGCTGGCCGCCGGCCGCGTCACCACCGCACAGACCGTCGGTGGCAGCGGTGCGCTGCGCGTCGGCGCCGACGTTCTGAAGAAGCTGCTGCCGCACGCCACCATCGCCATCAGCAACCCGAGCTGGGAAAACCATCGCGCGGTGTTCGGTGCCGCCGGTTTCGACGTGGTCGAGTACACCTACTTCGACGCCGCCACCCATGGCGTGGATTTCGACGGCATGCTGGCCGATCTGCAGAAGCTGCAGGCCGGCACGGTGGTGCTGCTGCACGCCTGCTGCCACAACCCCACCGGCGCCGACCTCACCGTCAGCCAGTGGAAGCAGGTGGCCGAAGTCCTGAAGGACAAGCAGCTGTTCCCCTTCATCGACATGGCCTACCAGGGCTTCGACAAGGGCATCGAGCAGGATGGCGCCGCCGTGCGCATCATCGCCGAAGCCGGCATCGACAGCTTCATCGTCGCCAACTCGTACTCCAAGTCGTTCTCTCTGTACGGCGAACGCGTGGGTGCGCTGTCGATGGTCGCCCCGACCGCCGTTGATGCGAAGGCTGTGCAGTCGCAGGTCAAGCGCGTGATCCGCACGATCTACTCCAGCCCGTCCACCCACGGTGCCGCGCTGGTGGCCGGCGTGCTGACCAACCCGGACCTGCGTGCGATGTGGGAGCAGGAACTGACCGAGATGCGCGAGCGCATCCACGCCCTGCGCCAGGGCCTGGTCGAAAAGCTCGCCGCCGCCGGTGCCCCGCAGTTCGCCTTCATCAACGAACAGGCCGGCATGTTCTCCTACTCCGGCCTGAGCCGTGAGCAGGTGGAACGCCTGCGCGACGAGTTCGGCATCTACGCCGTCGGCACCGGCCGCATCTGCGTGGCCGCGCTGAACCAGAACAACCTGGAATACGTCGCCAAGGCCGTGGCCACCGTCGCCAAGGGCTGAAGCAACGCAGCACCTGCTTGAAAACAAAGGCGCCGAAAGGCGCCTTTGTTTTTGCTCTGCCTTTGACACCCGCCCCGCGCTCGCGGCGAACCCTGAAGCGCGCGGGAGGGGGAGGCGATGCAGGACCGTTGGCGCCATGGATGGCGCCATCGAGCCCCCATGGATGGGTTCACGGCGTGTCCTGCATCGCCTCCCCCTCCCGCGCGCCTCCACAACAGGAAGGCGCCACGCAGCGCAATTCCCCTGTAAACGATTTCGCCTCAAACCAATCACGCACGCGCCGCGCACAGCAGCGACAATAGGCGTTTTCCCGCTGCCGAGACCTGCCCGCTCATGTCCCGTACTTCGTTGACCCGTTTCCTGATCCAGGAACAGCACGCCGGCCGCATCAACGCCGACCTGCGCCAGCTGATCGCCGTGGTCGCCCGCGCCTGCACCAGCATCTCCATCGCCGTCAGCAAGGGCGCCCTCGGCGGCGTACTCGGCGAAGCCGGCACCGGCAACGTGCAGGGCGAAGCACAGAAGAAGCTGGACGTCATCAGCAACGAGATTCTGCTGGAAGCCAACGCCTGGGGCGGTCACCTCGCCGCCTGCGCATCGGAAGAGATGGACCACAGCCAGCCCGTACCGGACATCTACCCGCGCGGTGATTTCCTGCTGCTGTTCGATCCCCTCGATGGCAGCTCCAACATCGACGTCAACGTCTCCGTCGGCACCATCTTCTCGGTGCTGCGCTGCCCGACCAACGTCGAACTGCCGGGCGATGAAGCCTTCCTGCAGCCGGGCAGCAGGCAGATTGCCGCCGGCTACTGCATCTACGGGCCCAGCACCCAGCTGGTGCTCAGCGTCGGCCACGGCACGCATGCCTTCACCCTGGACCGCGAGACCGGCGAGTTCGTGCTGACCACCGAGAACATGCAGATTCCAGCGGCCACCCAGGAATTCGCCATCAACATGTCCAACCAGCGCCACTGGGAAGCACCGATGCAGGGCTACGTGCAGGACCTGCTGGCCGGCAGGGAAGGCGCGCGCGGCAAGAACTTCAACATGCGCTGGATCGCCAGCATGGTCGCCGACGTGCATCGCATCCTCACCCGCGGCGGCATCTTCATCTACCCGTGGGACAAGAAGGAACCGGACAAGGCCGGCAAGCTGCGCCTGATGTACGAAGCCAACCCGATGGGCCTGCTGGTCGAGCAGGCCGGCGGCGCCGCATCCACCGGTCGCGAACGCATCCTCGACATGCAGCCCAACCACCTGCACCAGCGCGTGCCGGTGTTCCTCGGCTCGCGCGAGGAAGTGGCCGAAGCGGTGCGTTATCACCAGGAGCATGACGCGAAGACCGCTTGAAGGCGGCCATCCCTACAGCGGCCATGGCAGTGCGATGACATGACCGCGGGGTGACAGCAGCGGCGGCAAACGGCACCATCAAGCCCTTGCCGCCGAAGGATTGCATGCATGCACGAGCCGGGCCCGGTCGATTTCATCGAAGTCATCCACAACGCCGTCCCCAGTGACGTGTGCGCCGCCATCGTTGCCCGCATGCGCAGCAGCCAGGGCCTGAAACCCGGTGCGGTAGGCAGCGGTGTATTCCCCGAACTCAAGCACAGCAAGGATCTGCGCATCAGCGGCCTGGATGCGTGGCGCGACGTGGACAACGCGCTGCAACAGGCAGTTTTCGCCGGGCTGCAGACTTATCTACGTCGTTATCCACAGGCACTGATCGCACCGTTGATGTTGCAGATCCAGGACAGCAACGGCCAACCGCGCCGACTGTCAGCCGGGGATTTCCCCGACATGGCACCGGAGCAGCTGGCCGAACTGGCCCGGACCTGCCTGCGCCCCGGCGCGATCAACCTGCAGTGGTACGCGGCGGGCGAGGGCGGTTACCCGTACTGGCACTGCGAGCTGTACCCGAAGGATGCGCAGGCCGAGACGTTGCATCGGCACGTGTTGTGGACGCTGTACCTCAACGACGACTTTGAAGAGGGCGAGACCGAGTTCCTGTTCCAGGGCCGCAAGATCGCCCCGCGCACCGGCAGCCTGCTGATCGCCCCGACCGCGTTCACCCACACCCATCGCGGCAACCGGCCGCAGGGCGGCGACAAGTTCATCGCCACCAGCTGGATCCTTTTCCAGAGCGCGCAGAAGCTGTTTGGCGGGTAGAGTCGAGCTTGCTCGACTGCTCTTCTCTCTCAGTCGAGCAAGCTTGACGCTACGAGACCTGCTTACGCCCATACCACTTCGGTCGCTCGTTGGCGACAGGCAACGTGGCGTTTCGCGAGTGGAGATACATCCCCGGCATCCAGGTCAGAACGCCTTGCGCGATCAGCGCCGCAATGCCCCAGAACCATTGCGCTGTCAGGATGCTGGCAACGAAGATCAGTCCCAGAGGCGCTAAAGCCATCAGCGACAGTACGTGCCAGATGGCGGGCGCCACGTAGCCAAGCTCCGACACCACTTCCGATCCACAGCTGCTGCAGCGGGTGCAGGTCTTCCTTTCGATTGCCTGGTAGATCGGAAACCTCTGCCTGGCTGCCCTGCAGGCCGGACAGGAGAAGGTGAACGGCAATCTCATTTCTACGTCCCGGTTCCAAACACTAGTGAAAGGCCGGCATCAGACCAGAGGCAACGAACACCAGCGCCGTCAGACGTCTCGGGTGCCTCGCGGATTGTGGCGTGGGAGCGAAGCATTCGGCTCTATTCTCCTGGTGCCGCTTGTTGCGCTCTCTCTCTGTATACAAGCTGCAGTAGAAGCAGGAGGACTTCAAAAACCAGGTAGGTCGCGCCAAGCGCTGCCAGGTAACTCCATCCGCTTGCTACACCAGGACCGCAGTACGCTCCAGTAAGGCACCCGAAGAGCGGCCGAAGGATCTGAGCTTCGACCAGCAATGCAGCGGCCGCGATAGCGAGCTTCGCGACTACGGATGATGCCTTCCTGAGCATGCTCCCTCGAACGCTGCGGAGATCGCGCAGGATTCTCATGACGCGTACCGGAAGGATACCAACGGCACCTGCGCCGATGAGTCCAAGAAGATAGATCAAAGCGGTGGGTATCACGTGGCCCATATGCTTCCCTTGAGCGCGATTCCAGTGGTCCAGTCAAGCGGATGTCCAGATGTCCTTGATGCAAGGTCGAGGCGACGAATACAGCAGAAGGCATCAGCCTGGCTCCAACTGCCTTTTTGAGGGATGCGCCTCTACAAAGGGAGAGTCATCGGCATGCGGCCTCCCCTCCCACGCACCGAGTTCGGTAATGTTCGCGCTGCCGGCCTTGATTGCACGATGGATGCTGACAGGAACATTGCAGTCTCCGGGCCAGTCCAAAGGGCTTGCGAGCGTGAACGTCGCCCGCAATGAAACCTCAACACGGTGACGCTCGACTGCGTCGACGGTGACCTCACCCGTAGCGGCCGTGCTGTAGCAGCCACTCTTGCCTGCAAAAGCGCTTGCTCCGTTGCTGAAGAACGCGCGTACTCCCTGCTCTCCGATAGTGAAGACCTGTCCGACACGCGGGGATTCGGGAAGTACTACCGTCAGCTTTGAGAAGCTCGAACGGTCGGCATTCCAGGTACGCTTGAAGTCCCTCACAGCGACGACGGTTTGTTCACCATCGGAAACTCTGTGGCATGAGAAGGGCAGGCTTCTCGTATCAACCTCAAGGCATCTTTCCTCAACCGATGATGCGTGGGTCAAGAAGAACGCCGATCGATCAGCCGCTTCTGCCATCACCGGAAACGAAGCCAGCATGCCCAACGCAATTGAGTGGGTGCGCAGACTACTGCGCACAGCCACAGCCGCCCCCGTTGATCCATTGCTTCTGGTTCTCTGTGCGTGCTGCCGCATCCTGGTAAATCTCCGCGTGAGGCCCTTCTGTGGCCGATCCATACCGGACTTGATGCCAGCCGTCCTTTGCCATAGTTCATGAACGGTGGTGTCGTACAAATCCAGCATACCCAGTGGAGACAGTTCTTTGAGTCAGCACGCGGAGGCGGCGGCTCCTGCAACCTCCTGCAATCCAACTTGGGCCAGTGGCTGTTCTCCACGTTGAAGCCCATGCACCTGCGCGCAAGCTTGAATCAGTTGTTTGCCAAGAGCATCAGGAGAACAGCGATAACGCGAATTCCCGACACCTTCCGCTAACGCTCTCCTTGTCCTCTAGAGCTTCCGAGTGAGCGCCGTCGATACAGAATGACCGCTGCTGCTGCTCCGAATATCGCCATGCCAAGGCCAACAACTTCCTTTTCTCCAAAGGACTCGCCTGATAGAAATCTTCCGGTAGTCACCACTATGAAATTCAATGGAAGCATCAGAAGGAATGCGATTCCGAGCCAAAAAAGTACTTTCATGATATTTATTTTCCACAATCACAGGGCGATGTAGGATCCATCACATTATCCTTTATTCCTTTGGCAACTTCGTTTGCGTCTGAAAACTTCGCGTTTCCTCGCAGCACACTTCGAATTCCTTTAGTCAGGCCCGTGACAGTGTTGAAGTCGCTCGCATATCGGCCAATCTGAGCTCCGTGTCCGCCAAGTACTGCACCGCCGACTTTTTCCAATGCTGGCGTCCTCTGTTTGCCGTCGAAGGCTGTCGCCAGATTGTTGGCACCATCGTGAAATGTTGCAAGGCCAAGGGCAGCCACAGATAAACCTGCAAGTCCTCCGTCCTCGCTTCCGGCAAGGGACGCAATGATGGCATCTGCCCCGCCTGTAGCCAAGGCGCTGGCTCCTGCGACCATGTCGACCGCCCCCAGCACTGCTCCAAGGTAGTCCGTCTTGCATAGGCCAAGCGAATCAATGCCGGTGATCGGGTTTCCCTGGACGTATGCGTAGGTGTTTGTCCCCCCCGCCAGTCCAATTGGATCACTCTGCACATACCGCCCCGCGCTCGCATCATAGTCGCGGAAGCCGTTGTACCAGAGCCCACTCTCTTCATCGTAATACTGCCCCGGGAATCCGATGTTCAGGCCACCGATGTCGTCCTTGAGGACGCTGCGTCCGTAGGCATAGTTGTACGCCTTCCACACCACCTGCTGCGTCTTGTTGGTCGCGTACTCAGGTCGGCCAAGGTGATCATTGTGGATGTAGTTCACCGCACCATTGCGATCAATGCCTACGAGTTCGTTGCCAAACCACAGGTAATTCGTCCAGGTCGTGCCTGTCTGTTCGGACAACAGTTGATTTTGGCCAGCGTAGAAGTAGCGACTCGTTGAGTTGGCGCCGCTCTTGCCGACGCGTTGGCCTTGTGCATTGATCAGGTAGTCCGTGCGCAGGCCACCGATGTTGCTTTGTACCATCCGATTGAATGGCCCGTAAGTAAACGTGGAGATCCGGCTTCCAGATGTCTCGCTGATCCGGTTTCCCAGCGCATCGTACTGATAGCTGCGCGTACCGTCGACATTGCCGAACTCCAGCATCCGGTTGCTCTTCGCATCGATGACATAGCGGGTCGCCTCTGTCTTGGCGGTGAGCGCGGCGTAGTTGCCGCCGGCATCGTGACTGAGCGTGTACGTGGTGCCGGATCGGGCCAGCGTGGTCAAGCGTCCCAAGCGGTCGTAGCCCAGCGTCTGACTGAGACTTGCAGTTACGTCGTCGTTAATGGCGGTGATTTCATCATCGCCGTTGTAGCGATAGGACGTACGGCTGAGCGCGGTGCTCTGCTCATTGCGCACCGCTTTGGCCGACAACCTGCCAGATGCGTCCATTGCGAAGCTTTGCACCAGGCTGTTTCCATAGGGCATGCGTTCAAGGGTGCCCAGCGAGGTGTACTTGCTCGGCCCAATGATCTGCTGGGTTACGGTGCCCTTGGTCAACGAGAGTGACTGTGGGTAGCCGAGGGAATTGTACGTGTACCGTGCAACACCTCCATCGGGATAGGTGATGCTGGCGCCTCTGCCGATGGCGTCATAGGTGTAGCTCACAGTACCTTCGGTGATATTGCCAGCCAGCGTGGTCTGATCTGTGCGGCTCACCAGCTGGCCCACTACGGAGTAGGTGAATCGAGCGCTGGTCCCCGGGGCGGCATGGGAACACAGCCTCCCCTTTCCGTTGACGCAGTTGTCATACGTGTAGGACTGTTGCTGTCCATCTGCGCTCTGTGCCGTGAGGCGGCCGAGACCGTCGTATCCATAGCCGACTGCACTGCCGTCACTGCGTACAGTTGCGATGCGCTGTCCTGCCGCATCGTACTCATGATCGGTTCGACCCGTGTCCGGACTGGACTGCATCCACAGCTGGCCGAAGCCATCGGTCTGGTATGTGGTTTTCAGCCCACGCGGATCGGTCACCGAAGTAAGCCGATCCCCCTTGTCGTAGGTGAAACGAGTAGTACCCCCTGCGGCATCGGTCTGGACAACAAGCCGCCCGCGGGGATCATAGGAAAACTTGGTCGCGTGATTCTGCGAGTCCGTTGTCTGGGTAAGACGATCTTCAAGATCGTAGGCATAACGGATGTTGCGCCCCTGATCGGTGCTTTCCGCGACGAGCCGTCCGAGCTCGTCATACTCGTAGTTCACTGCGGAAACGATGGTATTCAGCCCCATCAAGGCCAAAGCAATGCTCGACATGTTCCTGGGCTTTCCTTAGCGCGGTTCTTCACAGAATTTCGGGTTGCAGCTGCCCTTGTCGTTCTCGGCTCTCACCGTTACCTGGCCCTGAGGCCCCCAGGCAGTAGAGCCGGATGCCAGCTGGCCCATGTACTGGAATTGAGCAACGCCACTGCCGCTGTTCACTGGCGCAACGTTCACCGTGAACGTTGCTACCTCACCCGGTGCTACCGCGCCCGGAAGTCCGATGGCATCGCTGGTACGCAGCGTCTTCAGGACCATGTAGGTATCGCCGGGCGTCCAGATGACGTTACCGGTGTTTCGGAACTGGAAGGTCACCGTCGCGGACTGGCCATTGAAGATGTGTGCGGGCGCTGCGGATGCGGCGATGAGATCAGCGGCCTTGACCAGAGCCGGGATAGTGAATTGACCCGAGCGGCTGATCGTCAGGTTGGCGCCGCCGGAGGGAGATAGCCCGTGGATGTAGATGGTCTTGCCACCATGTGACTGGCGCGCCGCGCCGTCCAGCGGGATGTTGAAGGCGTATGCCTTCCCTCGCGCCTGGCATGCATTGGCCACATTCGTGTCCGAGGCGAGGTTGGCCCGCGCCCCGGTGACGAAGCTTCCTCCGCCCGCTGCCGCGCCTGCGTAGACATGCACGTCGATCGACGCATCCTCGCCCTGTGCACACGCCCACCCTCGGACGGTGTAGTTCCATCCTTGATCGCGCGAAACATCGTCGATGTAGCCAGTGATCTCTGCTGCTGGAATTGAATGGACGGCCGACGTGCCGAGCGCACGATTGCCACTCGCACCCAACGGCGACAGGCCGTAGACGGTTACCTTGCGCCCGCCGAGCTGTTGTCTCTGCGAAAGGCTGATGGGCAGCTGGAACCGATAGGCAGAACCCTTGGTAGCGCACTGCGCGGCGATGGCTGGCTCACTGGCGAGATTTGCCGTTACGCCCCCGAGATAGACGTTGCCCTCTGCGTAGCCATCCACCTGGATTGAGGATGCAGAGCCTGTCGAGCATGCCCATCCGCGCACCGACCAATTCCACTGCGCGTCATGGTTTATGTCGTCGATGTTGCCCCTGACCTCAGTGTTCTCCGCGTAGTCAGCGTAGGCGCGCTCGCTCCGTGTGCGGTTCGAGGCTGCGTCGTACGTGTGCCGCGTCCATGACCAGGTCCCGTTACCGAGCGGTATACCTCGCTCAGCAGTCGCCTGCCTGCGTCGTAGCGGTACTCTGTCTTGATGCCAACGGGTGTGGTTACGCTGGCGACGTCGCCAGTGGCGTTGTACGTCGTCGTCGTGACTGCCCAGCTGGAGCCTGTGTTGATCCGATCTGTCAGCACGCGACCGCGGGCGTCATAGGTGAACTCCCGCACATCCCCGTTCACACCCGTGATGCGTCCCGGCTGTCCCATCTCGTTGTACGCGGCGTAAGTGATCCGGTGCCCGAGTGCGTTGGTCACGCTGACGAGGTCACCCTTGGTATTGAAGGTGGAGGTTACGTCGTCCTGTGCGAGTGGCCCATCTTCCTTGACTGATGCCGTCAGTCCATTTGGATGATAGGTGTAGCTGTAGCGGGTAGTTCTGGCCTGGTCCTTTACACCTACGGAGGTCAGGTTCCGGGTCGTGACCGAACTGACATTTCCGCGCCCGACGTAGGTGAAGCTCGTCTCACGGTCACCAGCAAGGGTTTCCTTCAGCAGATGCCGCCCTGCTGCGTCCCACTGGAAGAGTGAGACGCGTTCAGCAGTGCTGCCCACGGCTTCTGTTTTCTTGAGAAGGTTGCCTTCGGGGCTATAGTCAAAGTCGGTGATGTTGTCGACAAAGTCATGGGCAATGTCGGGGTTTCCGTTGGCGTCGTAGGTGCGTTCCTTGTAGCTGGCCGGGCAGGTTGAGGAGCGACTGCCCGTTACGGACACCTGGAGCCCATTCTCGTAAGCGTAGGTTGTCGTGCGGCCTTTGGGATTGGTCTCACTGACCTTCAGCTTGGTCGGGTGGGTGCGCTCCGCAGCGTCCGCTAGAAGCACGGCCTGTGAGCCAGAGCCAGCTGCAAGTTGAAGCGATCCGCCTGGCAGTGAGCGCGGCTGGATGCAGATCTGCCCTTGGCCCGGCTTGTATTCGCACCAGCCGGTCTCGTCACTGCCGCGGATGGGACCGGGTCGGACAGGCGCGGGGGGCGCAGCGACGGGCTTGCTTTGCTCGATGACATAGCTGAATGTATGTCTTTCGATTCCGCCTGCATGTTCGGAGAGCGTTGCGCGCTTGTTGGCGTCATAGGCAAAGGTGGAATAGCGCACACCGTTGTATGACTTTCCAGTCAGCCCCCCGGATAGCGTGCGTCCTCGTAGTGATAGGTGATGCTCGTCTGCGGCGAACCCGGCAGTGTCGTGCTCGCAAGTCGCCCCCGTCCAGTCCCGAACGCATTGGCCGTATAGCTGTACTGGTAGACGTTGCCCGCCGGATCTCTGACCTGCGTCAGCAGGCCATTGTTCCAGGTGAACAGGATGCTTCGGCCGGAAGAGTGCGTAACCGTCTGCAGGTACTTGTTGCTGTAAGCGAAGGTCCAGTAGACCCCCTGCTCGTTGCGCAGTTCGGTTATGTAGCCATCTGCATCGTAGCGCTCGCTCCCGAGCTCTTCATTGTTCAGCGTGAAACTACCATCGCTGTTCTTCACCAGATAGGCGATCGGCTTGGCCCGGTCCTCGTTCCACCGCGCCTGCGCTTCGTTCCAGATCAGCTTGATGCGTCGTCCGTCCGGACGCTGTGCCCAGGCAGTCTTCTGCGCGTTCGAGAATGCCAGGCTGTAGTCGAAGTTGCTGATCCAGTGATTGCCGAAGAGACCACCTGCACTCCAATGGTGGTTGTAGGTCCGTTCCAGGTACAGCCCCATCTCACCGGCAACGGTAAAGTCCCGCTCGATCTCAACCTTGTTTCCGGTGTAGAGCACGACCGGATTGCCCTTGACTTCGCCGCAGTCATCGCGACGATCATCCGTCTCCTGTTCCACGGCCGTCTTCGACGGACGCGTGATGCGGGAATGGTAGGGAACACCCCGACCGATGGAGATCACTCCTCCCACGCCAATTGAAGGGACGCGCGTGTGCGTTACGGTGATCCTCTCCATGTCCGTGGTGTCGGAGGATCCATTGAGGTTCTGAAAATAGATCTGGTGCGATCGCTTTGCGGAAGCAGCAGGCACCCAGGCCGCGCTCGTCAACATCAGTGGGATCAACACGAAAGCGGTGGCGCAGCTGCTTTTCGAACGGAGCTTCATGCTCTTGGAATTCCTTGATTGCCGGATCTTTGCTAAATCGCATCTGAACGTGAGCGTCCAGAGGATGCGGATAGTAGTCTGCCAAGCGGGTGATTGACCAGCACTGGTTCGTCATCCTCGCGTCCTATGCGGGTGCTCGCAGATGAATGCCTGTGAGGTGATGCCGGATGCGACACCATCAGCCGCGTCGAAAGCAAACGCAGGGCGGCAATCGTTCATCGCAGCGAACTTGCTCGAGTGCCTTTCCGCTTTCAGTCGAGCAAGTTCAACTTTATGGGAATCAGAACAACGACCCCTGTGGCGATTCCTTCCGCGGCGGCAACGGCTTCTGGAACCGGCTGCAATCCAGCTTCGGCCAATGGCTGTTCTGCGCGTTGAACCCAAGACGCTTTCGCGCCAGCTTGAACCGGTTGTTCAACAGATCCGCATACACGCCCTGGCCGCGCATGCGCGTGCCGAACTGGCTGTCGTAGTCCTTGCCGCCACGCAGCTGCTGGATGGTGCTCATCACGTGTGCAGCGCGATCGGGATGATGCGTGTCCAGCCAGTCGCGGAACAGCGGGGCCACTTCCAGCGGCAGGCGCAGCAGCACGTAACCGGCGGTGCCGGCGCCGGCATCATGCGCGGCTTCCAGCACGGCCTCCAGCTCGCTGTCGTTGATCCACGGAATGACCGGCGCCACCATCACGCCCACCGGAATGCCGGCCTCGTGCAGGCGCTTCATCGCGCGCAGCCGGGCGTGCGGTGCCGACGCGCGCGGTTCCAGCTTCGCCGACAGGTGCGGGTCCAGCGAGGTCACCGAGAAGTGCACGCTGACCAGGTTCTCTGCGGCCAGCGGTGCCAGCAGATCGATATCGCGCTCCACCAGCGCATTCTTGGTGATCAGCGAGAACGGATGCTTCGTCTCCAGCATCACTTCGATCAGCTGGCGGGTCAGCTTGAGCTTGCGCTCGATCGGCTGGTAGGCATCGGTGTTGATGCCCAGCGCGATGGGCTGCGGCACGTAGCCGGGCTTCGACAGTTCCTTGCGCAGCAGTTGCGGTGCGTTGGTCTTGGCGAACAGCTTGGTCTCGAAGTCCAGGCCCGGTGACAGATTCAGATAGGCGTGCGAAGGCCGGGCGAAGCAGTATGAGCAGCCATGCTCGCAGCCGCGGTAGGGATTCACCGACTGGCTGAAACCCACGTCCGGGGAGGTGTTGCGGCTGATGATGCTGCGCGCGGTCTCGGCACGCACCTCGGTGCGCAGGCGCGGGGCGAGGAATTCTTCGCTTTCGTCGATGGCCCAGCCGTCATCGACCGCTTCGCTCACCGTGCTTTCGAAGCGGCCAGCCAGGTAGGAGGTGGAACCCCGGCCCTTGATGGCGGCCTGGGCGTTGCGAGGGTGGGATTGCATGGCGCCCTCCGGCCGTTTGAGAGGCGTTAGTATTATTGCTAACCACAGGCGGCGCAAGCGGCCAGGATTCACCTAGCTGTAGGCGTTGGGGCGGATCCAGCGGCACGTTGACCCCAGTGTTATCCACAGGTTTCACGTGATCGCGCAGGCGCCATCGCTGCAGCAGGCCGGAAGCATGCGCCACGCACGTCTCAGCATCTGCGATGGGCAAAGCGGTGGCTGCCGGGCAGCGCCCGGCGTCAGCCGTTACAGCAGGGCCAGGTAACCCCGAACGGTGGTATCGAGCCCGTCGTACAGGGCCTCGCCGATCAGCGCGTGGCCGATCGACACCTCCAGCACCTCCGGCACTGCGGCCAGGAAGTCGCGCAGGTTGTCCTGCGAAAGGTCATGGCCGGCATTCACACCGAGGCCGACGGCCCGCGCACGGCGCGCTGCGGTGGCGAACAGGTCCAGCATCGCGGCGGCATCGCCGGCCGCGTGCGCTTCGGCATACGGGCCGGTGTACAGCTCGATGCGGTCGGCGCCGACTGCGGCGGCCTGTTCCAGCAGCGGGTTGCCGGCATCCACGAACAGGCTGACGCGGCAGCCCATCGCCTTCAGTTCGGCCACCAGCGGGCGCAGGCGCTCGCCATCGCGCTCGAAGTCGAAGCCGTGGTCCGAGGTGATCTGGCCATCGCCATCGGGCACCAGGGTGGCCTGCGCCGGGCGGGTCTGCGCGCACAGCGGCAGCAGGCCCGGATAGCCCTCGCGCGGCGGCGCGAACGGGTTGCCTTCGATGTTGAACTCAACGCCGCGGGCGCGGGTCAGGGTCGACAGCGCCAGCACGTCCTCGGCGGTGATGTGGCGACGGTCCGGCCGGGGGTGCACGGTGATGCCGTGGGCGCCGGCGTCCAGGCAGGCCTGGGCCGCACGCACGACATCGGGTTCGGCACCGCCGCGCGAGTTGCGCAGGACGGCGATCTTGTTGACGTTGACGCTGAGCTGGGTCATGGAACGGAACTACGGTGCGGAAGAGGGTGGGGGCGTGCCGTCATGCGCGCGGGCCTGCTCACGCAGGCGGCGCAGCTCCTCGGCATCGACCAGGGTGGACGGATCGCGCTGCAGGTCGCCAAAGCGGGCCACGTAGCGGCCACGCACCCACGCCAGCAGGAAGCCGAGGGCGGCCAGCAGGGCCAGCGACATCAGGCCCATGTGCGGGGTCTTCAGCGCGAAGGCGAAGCAGCCCAGCGCCAGCAGCAGGTACAGCCAGTACATGTTCCAGTCCTCCCCGGGCATCGAGCGCAGTGTAGCGCTGCGTCAGAGCAGCGGCGAGGCCAGGCGGGCGAAGGCTTCGGGCAGGCGGTGCAGCCACAGCGAGCGCCCGGCCTCGTCATGCACGCGGGTGGCGCTGTCGAACTCGGCCTGCAGCAGCGTGGCCAGTTCGGCCACGCGGTCGCGGTCGCTGATCATCATCGACAGCTCGAAGTTCAGCCGGAAGCTGCGGTGGTCGAAGTTGGCGCTGCCAACGATGCACACGTCGTCGTCGGCGATGAAGGCTTTCGTGTGCAGCATGCGCGGGCCGTACTCGTAGATCTTGACCCCGGCATGCAGCAGTTCGTCGAAGTAGGAGCGCGCGGCCTGGGTGACGAACCAGGAATCGCTCATCTTCGGCACCAGCAGGCGCACGTCCAGGCCGCCCAGTGCCGCCGAGGTCAGGGCCATGCGCGCAGCCTCGCCGGGCACGAAGTAGGGTGTCACCAGCCAGACCCGTTCGATGGCTTCCTGGATGGCGGCCACGTGCAGGCGGTGGATGGTTTCCCAGCCCGAGTCCGGGCCGGACACCAGCACCTGCGCATCGATGCTGCCATCGCCGCGCAGCGGCATGTCCGCCGGCCACAGGCGTGCGATATCGAAGCGCGACGGCTCCTGCCCGCTGGCGTACAGCCAGTCCTCGGCGAACACCAGCTGCAGGCTGCGCACCACGTGGCCGCGCAGGCGCATGTGCAGGTCGCGGTAGGCGTTGGGGTTACGGCTCTCGTCTTCTTCGTCGGTGATGTTGATGCCGCCGGTGAAGGCCAAATGGCCGTCGATGATGACCAGCTTGCGATGCGTGCGCAGGTTCAACCACGGGCGCTTGAAGGGTTTCAGCAGCTGCCGTGGGTGGAACCAGATGGCTTCGCCGCCAGCATCCAGCAACGGCCGCAGGAAGCGCGCCGGCAGTGCCGAGGAGCCCACCGCATCCAGCAGCAGTCGCACCTGCACGCCTGCACGCGCGCGCTCGACCAGGGCGTCGCGCAGGGCGGTGCCGGCATGGTCGGGATTGAAGATGTAGTACTCCAGGTGCACGTGGTCGCGTGCCTGGCCGATGGCCTCGATGAGCGCGGCATAGGTGGTCGCGCCGTCCACCAGCCAGGTCACTTCGGTGGCGCTGCTGGGCGCCAGGCCGGTGGTGGCCTGGGCGACCTTGGCCAGCTCGGTGCAGCCGGCATCGGGCGGGCAGACATCGCTGTAGTGCTCCATGCCCGAGCGCGCGCGGCCACGTCGCAGGCGCTGGCGCTTCACCTTCTGCGGGCCCAGCAGATAGTAGATGAAGAGGCCGAGATAGGGCAGCAACGCCAGCGACAGGATCCAGCTGAGCGTGGCCACCGGCTCGCGCTTCTGCAGCATGATCCAGCCGGTCAGGGCGAGCAGGTAAAGCAGATACGCCACCGCCAGGATCGTTCCCAGGTGGGCAATGCCATCGAGCCAGAGGCGCAGCGAATCGAAGAGGGCGAGCATGCGCCGATCATAGCGGGCGCGGACGTGGTAATGGGGTCAGAGCCCTTTCCTGCGGAAAGGGATCCGATCCTGCCGGCATCAACCCGCGCAAAAAAAAGACGCCCCTGTCTCCAGGGGCGTCTGCAGTCGCGTCATGACTGTTGTGCTGCGGTCGTACGTATTACTGCTGTACGAAGCCGATCTTCTTCATCTGAGCATTCTTGGCGGCGGCCAGAACCTTGGCCATCACGTCGTACTCGGAATCCGGGCTCGCATCGATGCGCAGCTCAGGCTGGTTGGTCGGGTCACGCTGGACCTCCTGCTCCATCCGCTGCTGCAGCTCGCTGGTATTGATCGGGCTGTTGTTCCACGAGACCTGGTTGCTGGCGTCGATCTTGAGTTCGATCGGCGGCGGCGGTTCGACCAGCTGCGGCGGTGGGTTGAGCACGCGCTGCGGCAGGTCCACGGCGATCGGGTACGTCATGATCGGCGCGGTCACGATGAAGATGATCAGCAGAACCAGCATCACGTCCACGAGGGGCGTGACGTTGATGTCGGCCATGGGGCCCTTGCCACCACCACTACTGAATGCCATGGCTTATTGCCCCTTCTCTTTGGTCGCGACGAAGCCGACGTCCAGCATGCCCTGCTCCTGCGCGACCTTGGTCAGGTCGTTGATGACGCGCATCTTGGTGGTGCGGTCACCACGCAGGTTCAGCGGCGGCTGCGGGGTCTGCTGGGCGGCGGTCGCCAAGCGCGACTCGAGAGTCTGCTTGTTGATTTCTTCGTCGTTCCAGTAGATCGAGCCGTCTTCCTTGACTGCCAGGGTGATCGGGCCAGAACGCTTTTCAGCGTCTTCCTTCTGGACCAGGTTGGCCTCCGGCAGATCCACCTTGACCTTGTGGGACATCAGGGGCGCCGTGATGATGAAGATGATCAGCAGCACCAGCATCACGTCCACGAGGGGCGTCACGTTGATGTCGGCCATGGGGCCGCCGCTGTTACCACTACTGAAAGCCATAACGGGCTCCGTCTAGATCTTGGTGACTACGTCGTTCGTCGCAGGGTCACGCGCCGCAATCAGCGGACGCGCGAGCCGGTGGCGAAGAAGTCGTGCAGGTCGTGCGCGAAGGTATCGAACTTGCTGATGGTCGCGCTGTTGACCTTGCTGAAGAAGTTGAAGGCGAACACGGCCGGGATTGCGACGAACAGACCGATGGCGGTCATGATCAGCGCTTCACCCACCGGGCCTGCAACGGCGTCGATCGAAGCGGAGCCGGTGGCACCGATCTTGATCAGCGCGCCGTAGATGCCCCACACGGTACCCAGCAGACCGACGAACGGAGCGGTTGCACCGACGGTGGCCAGCAGGGTCATGCCCGACTGCAGCTTGTTGCTTTCGCGGGTCACGGCCTGACGCAGGGCGCGGTCGACGAACTCCGAACGGCTCAGGTTCTCACCCAGACCGCCGGTGGCGCCGCCTTCAGCGCGCTGGTGGTGGGCAGCTGCCTGGGCAGCGTCCAGGGCGATCTTCGAGAACGGCTCGGAAGCCGGCTGCTCTTCCATCGCACGGATGGCGTCCTGTGCGTTCGGGGTGTCCCAGAACAGGCTGACGACGCGATCGGCAGCGCTCTTCAGGCGGACCGAACGGAAGATGTTGATGACGGTCCAGTACCAGGACATGGCCGACATGACGATCAGGGTCAGCAGCACCACCCAGGAGACAGCGAAGTCACCCGGCTGGGTGGTCATCTCGTGGATCAGGTGCTCGAAGCCCATCTGCGACAGGGCGTTGGACGGATTGCCCCCGGCAGCAGCGGCGATGAAAAGTTCCTGCAGCATGACGCTTACCTTTGTTGTGTGTGGTGATAAAGGGTGTAGCTAAGCTAGACAATCGAACCGGAGGAGGGGTGGCCGGCGGCCACCCGCTCGCATCAGTTCAGTGCAAAGTTGACCGGGACGCGGACGCGACCAGCAGCCTTCTTACCGCCAGATTCAGCGGCGTTGAAACGCCACTTGCGGGCAGCTTCCATCGCAGCACGGTCCAGGTCGCGGTTACGGCTGGACTTTTCCACCGTGACATTGGTGACGTTGCCCTGGGCATCGACATCAATGATCAGGATCACTTCGCCCTGGATGCCCGCGCGGAAAGCGGCCGGCGGGTAACGCGGCGGATTCATGGCCTTCGACGAGATGTCCACGCTGGCCTCGATCGAGGCGGGCGGCGACGGCGGCGACGGCGGCGACGGCGGGGTGACGATGTCGTTCGGGCGCGGCTCCGGCACGTCGACGACCGGCGCCTGCGGCGGCGGCGGGACGGGCGAGGGCTTCGGCGGCGACAGGTTCTTCACCGGCGGCGGCGGGGTGTCCTGCGGCGGCGGCGGCGGCGGCGGCGGAGGCGGCGGCGGCGGCGCGTCGACGATGGTCACCATGACGTTGCGCTCCTTCTCAGCCACGGCCTTGGGGGCCACGGCGGGGATGAGGAGCATCATGAAGGCGGCCAGATGCAGGGCGATTACAAACGCGATGCCGAAGATGCGCGGCCAGCTCAGCCCCGATTCTTCAGTTTGTTCGTACCGGTGAACGACTAGTTGTTCCGTCATGCGCCAAGAGCTCAATAGTGGGGCCGGAATCCCGGGGGCGGAATCCCTGATCAGCGGTGCATGACACCGCAGGAACCTCCAAGCTTATACCAATCCTGAGCGCCTGCGCATCAGCTGTGCAGGCATTCAGGCGTTATTCCTACTTACTTCAGGTTGATGATTTTCTTGGCATCAGCCTGGTTCTTCACGCCCTTCGCCAGAGCTTCCTGGGCGGCCTTCTTGGCCTCCGGAACGCGACCTTCGGCATGCAGGACGCGTGCCAGGTTCAGGTAGGTCTCACCGTCCTTGGACAGCGGGGCAGCCTTCTGCCACGCCTCGATCGCCTGCGGCACCTGGTCGGAGTAGTAGTAGGACTGGGCCAGCGCCAGGTAAACCTGGTAGTCCGGCTTCAGGATGCCCTTCTGCAACCCTTCGTTGATGACCGCGATGACGTCCTTTTCCTTGTTCTCGGTGTTGGCGTAGATCGAGTACAGCTGCTTGTACTCGCGCTCTTCGGTGAGCTGGCCGCTGCTGCGCAGCTTGTCCATCACCGCGGCGGCCTTCGGCATCTGATCGGCCTGCATGTACATGTTGGCCAGGTTCAGCTGCGCTTTCTTGTCGTTCGGGTTCTTGGCCGCCAGCGCTTCAGCGGTCTTGACCGCTTCACCGGTCTGGCCGGCTTCGGAGAGGGCAGCCATCAGCAGCTGGTTCCAGTTGTCCTTCGGCTCGGTCGCGCCGGCGATGGCCTGCTGCAGCACCGGGATGGCTTCCTGGTAACGCTGCAGCTGGTACAGGGCCTGGCCCTTGGCAACCAGCTCTTCCGGCTTGTTCGACTTGGTCTCGGCGAAGTACTTGTCCAGCGTGGCCAGGCCCTCGGCGGTCTGGTCTTCCTGCAGCTGCAGCTGGCCCAGCATCAGCATCGACTGGTAGTGGCCGTTGTTGTCCAGACCGTTGAGCTGCAGCGCCTGCTTCAGGTAGCCGATGGCACCGGCGGTGTCGTCGCTCTGGTAGGCAGCCTGCGAAGCCAGCTGCGCGGCCAGCGACTTGTCGTAGTTGTTCGACGCGCTGTTGCCCAGGATCTCGCCTGCAATCTGCAGGGTCTCCGGGAACTTCTGGTCGTTGTAGCTGTCAATCAGCTTCTGCAGCTGCTTGCCCATCTTCGCGGACGCCTTTTCCTTCGGCTCCTCACGCGTGGCATTCGGGTACAGGACTTCGGCCTTGGCCTGCTGCTTGCCACCGCGGTTGCCGCGCTCGGATGAACGCGAGGACTGCGCGAAGGCATCGGTGACCACGGCGCCGGTCAGGGCGGTCGCGATGAGGACGGAAAGCACAGCTTTGTGGTTGCGGAAAATCATCGTTCACCTCGATCGAACCGCCGTCAGCGGCAAAGTCGGACTGTCAGAAAAATCTGAGCCGCCAAACGTATCAGAAACAGATGGCGTGAGAAATCGTTTTATGTGCTGCAATACAGCATGAATCTGCGCACTCAACCACACTTTGGCCTGCGACCAGCGGCCTGGGCCTGCTGGTAGACGGGCAAGAGTGAAGGTGCATCACGCTGCAGTTCGCGGATGCGGTTGGCCGGATCGGGGTGGGTGGACAGCCATTGCGGGCTGCGTCCGCCACTGGCGGCCATCATGTTCTGCCACAGGCCGACGGCCTGTTCCGGGTTGAAACCGGCATCGGCCATCAGCCGCTGGCCGATCACATCGGCCTCCGATTCCTGGGTACGTGAGCCGGGCAGCAGGAACGCGGTCTGGGCAGCGGTACCGCCCAGCTGGTTCACCGTACTGGCCGCGCCTTCGCCATAGGCGGCACCCGCCAACGCACCCAGCACGGACAGGCCCGTCTGCGCGCCCATCTGCCGGGTGATGCGTTCTTCGTGGTGGCGGGCGATGACGTGGCCGATTTCATGGCCGATGACGGCAGCCAGTTGGTCCTGGTTCTTGGCGACAGTGAAGATGCCGGTGTTCACGCCCACCTTGCCGCCGGGCAGGGCGAAAGCGTTGGGTTCCTTGTCGACGAACACGGCAGTCTCCCACCGTACGCCACGGTACTGTTGGGGCAGCTGCGCAACCAGCGCATCGACCACGCACTGCACGTAGCCGTTCTGGCGCCCGTCGGTACTGACCTTCTGCTTCTGCTTGGTCTCCGCGAAGGCCTGCGCGCCCAGCTGGTCGAGCTGGGCCTGCGACACGCCACCGACCATCTGACGGCGTCCGGTGGGGGAGGTAGTGGTCGCGCAGGCGGCCACCAGCACGGTGATGAGCAGGGCAAGCAGCAGTGATTTCATGGAATCCCCCGTGTTCATGCAGGCAGTGTGGACTGGGCCCGCTTAATTTTTCGTCAACCGGCCACGGCCTTACATTGACCCGAAGAACACCAGCGCGCCCAGTGCCACGGCGTTGTTCATGCCGTGCGCGATGATCGCCGCCCAAAGCGTCCCGGTGCGCCGGTACAGCCAGCAGAACGCGGCGCCCATGCCGCCGTAGACCAGCCACAGTTGGGCGATCTCGGCCGGGCCGTTGGCGCTGGTGCCGGGGATCTCATGGATCAGGGCGAAGGCCAGGCTGCTCAGCAGCACGCCCAGCCACGGCCGGCCGGCCTGCCACAGGCGCCCGAACAGCACGCGGCGGAACAGCAGCTCCTCGTAGGCCGGCGCCAGCACCACCGCAAACAGCACCAGGAACAGCGGGAACCGCTCGATGGCGTGCTGCATCAGCGCCAGGTTGGTCGGCACCGGTTCGACGCCGAGCTGCTTGGCGAGGAAGGCGATGCCATTGCTGCCGATCACGATCAGCGTGGCCACCAGCAGGGTCCAGCCCCAGGTGGACGGGCGCCGCAGCGCCTGCGTCGAGGCCTGCCGTTCGGCCGCATTGGCCGGCCGCCGCAGGAAATACAGCAGCAGCGCCGCGCCACCGGTCGACACCAGGGCCATCAGCACCTGTGCCAGGGCACCGGGCGTGCCCAGCGCTTCGGTCACGCTGGACGGGTCGATGCCCGCGCCGTTGTTCTTCGCGCTGGTGTAGCCGACCTGGATGCCGCGATACAGGCCCCACGCCAGGCCAGCGACCAGGCTGAGGATGAACAGCGTGGCGGCGCCGATGCCCAGATCGATGAAGAAGCCTGCCACGGGCGAACCGCGGCGCGGCGCAGCCGAGGCTGGCGGAACGGGCGGCGGGGCGGACACCGGGACGGAAGCGGACATCGATTACCTGCGATCAGAGGGCGAGGGCCGGCGCGCATCCCCGCGCACCGGCCACGGTCGAAGCGTGTCAGATATCCAGGTTGGCGACCTTCAGCGCGTTGTCTTCGATGAAGTCACGACGCGGTTCGACGACATCGCCCATCAGGGTGCTGAAAATCTGGTCAGCCGCGACAGCATCCTCGATGCGCACCTGCAGCAGGCGACGGGTATCAGGATTGACGGTGGTATCCCACAGCTGTTCCGGGTTCATTTCACCCAGGCCCTTGAAGCGCTGGATCTGGCGGCCGCGCTTTGCTTCCTCCAGCAGCCAGTTCTGTGCCTTGGCGAAGCTGTCCACTTCGACCGACTTGGCACCGCGGCCGATGGTGGCGCCTTCGCGCACCAGGCCGTGGAGCAGGCTGGCAGCCTGGTAGATGGCACGCAGTTCGCCACCTTCGAAGGCGGCAAGCGGCAGCACCTGCACGTGTTCCTCGCCCATGTGGCGACGGGTCACCAGCACGGCGGCCGGACGCTCATCGTTCGGCTCCTGCAGTTCCAGGCTGAAACGCGCACTGCCGAGGCGGCCCTGGTTGAGGCGCTGGGCCAGTGCATCCAGGCCCTGGCCCTCAGCGGCACCGCGCAGGTGGGCCAGGTCCATCGGCACGAAGTCGACCAGCGCTTCAAGCAGGCTGCGGTCGTAGCGGTGCGCATTGCGTTCGATCGCGTCGCGCGCGCCGGCAAAGGTCAGCAGCAGCTTTTCGAGCGCGGCACCTTCGATGCCCGGCTCACCCGCAGCCGGCACCAGCACAGCGTTTTCCACCGCGTTGCTGGCCAGGTAGCTGTCCAGCGCCGGGTCGTCCTTCAGGTACAGCTCCTGCTTGCCCTGCTTGATCTTGTACAGCGGCGGCAGGCCGATATAGACGTAACCGCGCTCGATCAGCTCCGGCATCTGACGGTAGAAGAACGTCAGCAGCAGGGTGCGGATGTGGGCGCCGTCGACGTCGGCGTCGGTCATGATGATGATCTTGTGGTAACGCAGCTTGTCCGGGTTGTACTCGTCGCGGCCGATGCCGGTGCCCAGCGCGGTGATCAGCGTACCAACCTGGTCCGAGGCCAGCATGCGGTCGAAGCGGGCACGTTCCACGTTGAGGATCTTGCCGCGCAGCGGCAGCACCGCCTGGTTCTTTCGGTTGCGGCCCTGCTTGGCAGAGCCACCTGCCGAGTCACCCTCGACGATGAACAGCTCGGACAGCGCCGGATCCTTTTCCTGGCAGTCGGCCAGCTTGCCCGGCAGGCCGGCGATATCCAGCGCGCCCTTGCGGCGGGTCAGGTCGCGGGCCTTGCGCGCCGCTTCACGGGCACGCGCCGCATCGACGATCTTGCCGGCGATGGCCTTGGCTTCGTTTGGGTTCTCCTGCAGGAACTCTTCCAGGCGCGCACCGAAGGCGTTTTCCACCGCCGGACGCACGTCGGAGCTGACCAGCTTTTCCTTGGTCTGGCTGGAGAAGCTCGGGTCCGGGACCTTCACCGACAGCACCGCGATCATGCCTTCGCGCATGTCGTCGCCGGTCAGGTTGATCTTGGCCTGCTTGGCGATGCCGTTCTGCTCGATGTAGTTGTTGAGCACGCGGGTCAGGGCGCCGCGGAAACCGGCCAAGTGGGTACCGCCATCCTTCTGCGGGATGTTGTTGGTGAAGCAGTACATCGTCTCCTGGTAGGAGTCGGTCCACTGCAGCGCCACGTCCACCACGATGTTGTTGTGTTCGCCGGTGACCGAGATGACGTTCGGGTGCAGCGGGGTCTTCAGCTGGGCCAGATGCTCCACGAAGCTGCGGATACCGCCTTCGTAGTGGAAGTCATCGCGACGACCTTCGCCGCGCTCGTCGGCCAGCACGATCTTGACGCCGGAATTGAGGAACGACAGTTCGCGCAGGCGGCGGGCCAGAATGTCGTAGTGGAATTCCACGTTGTCGTGGAAGGCCACGGTCGACGGCCAGAAGCGCACGGTGGTGCCGCGCTTGGTGGTGTCTTCCAGCTTGGCCAGCGCGGTGACCGCGGCGCCGTTGCTGAATTCCTGCTGGTAGTGGGAGCCGTTCTGGAACACGTCCACCAGCAGCTTCTGCGACAGCGCGTTTACCACGCTGACGCCCACGCCGTGCAGGCCGCCGGAAACCTTGTAGCTGTTGTCGTCGAACTTGCCGCCTGCGTGCAGCACGGTCATCACGACTTCGGCCGCCGAAACCTCGCGGCCCAGCTTGGCGCTCATCTGTTCGTGCTTGCCGGTCGGGATGCCGCGGCCGTTGTCGGACACCGAGACCGAGCCATCAGCGTGGATCGTCACCGCGACGTGGTCGGCGTGGCCGGCGAGGGCTTCGTCGATCGAGTTGTCGACGACCTCGAACACCATGTGGTGCAGACCGGTGCCGTCGTGGACGTCACCGATGTACATGCCAGGACGCTTGCGGACAGCCTCGAGCCCTTCCAGGGCGGTGATGCTGTTGGCGTCGTAGTTGCCGTTGTTTGCCGGGGTGTTCTGTTCGTCGGTCATTGCGCTTGCCGTAGGCTCCGCAGGTCGGTCACCGCACAGGTGCGATGCGCCGGGTAAGAAGGGGTGCAACCTGAATTATACCAGCCGGGCCCTGCAGGCCCTGATGTAGCCACTATGGCACAGCCACGATCTGCGCATGTTCCACGTGGAACCGGGTGATGTCGGTCAGATCCACCAAGGCCGCCGGGGTCTCGGTGGCCGTTACGAAGATCTGCGCCGGACCGGTCAGCAGACGCTCGAGGACACGGGCCTGGTGGGTGCGGTCCAGCTCCGATGCCAGGTCGTCCAAGGCGATGACCGGCCATTGACCGCGCTGTTCGGCGTAATCTTCTGCCTGGGCCAGCAGGCAGGCGAGGGCGGTGAGCTTGGCCTGGCCGCGTGAGAGTGCATCCCGGCCGGGAATGCTGTGGAAATCCACGCTCCAGTCGGCGCGGTGCGGACCTACCGAGGTGTACCCGGCCTGGCGGTCGCGATCGCGGGCCAACAGCAGCGCATCGGCCAACGGCAGTTCGTGCCGGCGCCATCCCGGGCTGAGATCCAGGCCTTGGATGCCCAACTGCGGTGCCAGCGCGGTTGCCAAGGCAATCGCCCGTTCCTGCAGCCGTTCCAGATAGTGCTGGCGGCGGCTGGTCAGCGGTTCACCCGCCTCAGCCAGCTCGTGGTCCCAGGTATCAAGCATCCGCGAGGGGCCGCCCTGCTTCAAGAGGGCATTGCGTTGCTTGAGTGCCCGCGAGTATCGGCGCCACAGCGAAAGAAAGTCTGGTTCCACGTGGAACAGGCCCCAATCGAGGAAACGACGGCGCGGTTCGCCGCCACCGCTGACCAAAGCATGGCTGCCCGGCTCAAAGGTCACCACAGCCAACGCCGCGCAGAGATTGCCAAGCTGGGCAACGTCTTCGCCGTCCAGGCGGCCCTTCCAGTCCTGGCCGCTATGGCGAAGGCCGGCCTTGCGGCGGTGCGACGCGTGATCGGCGCGCTGTTCGTCCCATTCCACGAAGATTTCCAGCGCTTCCTGGCCCTGACGCACCAGGCCATCGCGGACCCGGCCGCGGAAGCTCCGGCCATAGGCCATCAGGTGCAGGGCCTCGAGCACGCTGGTCTTGCCTGCGCCGTTGTCGCCTGTCAGCAGGTTCAAGCCCGGCTGGGGTGACAGTTCCACGGCACTGAAGCGGCGCAGTTGGTTCAAGGCGAGGCGGCGGATCAGCATGGGACGCGGGAGACCATCCGCTCGGGGCGGTAGCAGGGCAGGGAATCCATCAGCTTACTGCATCGGTCAAGGCCGCCGTTGCGGGCATCGCCTTGCTGATGGAGCTGGCCGGTGTCGCCAGTCCGGACGGTTCCACGTGGAAAACGGTGCAGCGAATCCATGCGACAGGGACGCTGGCAGGGCCTGGATTCCTTGAAATCTGCAGCACCGGGCAGGGCCCTCGCCCTCAGAAATCAGCGGATTTCACCCCAGCGTGGAACCGTACCCGTGCCTCGGAGCCAGGGCAGCTGCTGGTGTTGCCGCGAATTGCTTGAAATCTGCAGGGCAGGGCTGCGAAGCGTTCCACAGATTTCAAAGAATTCAGGTCACTCGTTCCACGCTGTCCACAGCTGCTCTGTATGACTTATACACAAGGTATGGGCAATCTGTGGATAAAAAACCCTTTACCGTCTCCGGAAAAACTATCCACAGCTTCCCCCCCATCCCCAGGGTCCCATATACAGGGGGTTTCAGGTGCACAAAAGCATTAGAAATCAATCAGATAACGCTCTTTTCCACGAGATCTGGCCCTACCATCACCACCATGCTTTAGATTTATACCCAGATTTAAAAGCTAGGGCAGCGCCTTTCGACCAGAAATACGGGCTGTGGACAGTAGCGTCTGCAGAGGGCGAATCCGCTTGCTGAGAACGTCCCGGAGTCGCTCGCCTACCGGACATCCATCGAGCGAGGAACCGATCGAGATCCAGAACGCGATGATCAAACCGGCAACGCAGAACTCCCGTTCCCGCAATCCCCATCAATGCTCCACGTGGAACCAAAAAAAACGCCCGGATCTCCCGGGCGTCTTCTGTTTCACGTGGAACAGCGCAAATGTCAGAGACGCAGCGGCATCACCACATGGCGCGACTTCTCGCTGCTGGACTCACGCACCAGCGCCGACGAGTTGGAATCGCGCAGCTGGATGATGACTTCCTCGTCGCGCAGGGCGGACAGGGCATCCAGCAGGTAGTTCACGTTGAAGCCGATGGCCAGATCGCTGACTGTGGTATCGGCCTCGATCTCTTCCTGGGCTTCTTCCTGCTCCGGGTTGTGAGCGCTGATTTTCAGGTTGCCCGGCGATACTTCCACGCGGATGCCGCGGTACTTCTCGTTGGACAGAATCGCGGCACGCTGCAGCGACGCACGCAGGGCTTCACGATCCACCTTCACTTCGCGGTCGGCGCCGATCGGAATCACGGCCTCGTAATCCGGGAAGCGACCGTCGATCAGCTTCGAGGTGAAGGTGACATCGTCGCGCTTGACGCGCACGTGGCTGCGGCCGACTTCCAGCTCGATCTCGCGATCGCCGCTTTCCAGCAGACGCTGCAGCTCGGTCACGCCCTTGCGCGGCACGATGATCTGCCGCTTGGAACCGCTGGGCTTGGCCAGGTCGGTTTCACACAGGGCCAGACGGTGTCCGTCGGTGGCGACGGTACGCAGAGCATCACCGCGCAGGTCGAACAGCAGACCGTTGAGGTAGTAGCGCACGTCCTGCTGGGCCATCGCGAACGCAGTGCGCTCGATCAGCTCCTTCAGGGTCGCCTCGCCGATGGCCACGCGCTCGGTGGCTTCCACCTCGTCCACCGACGGGAAATCGTTGGACGGCAGCGTTGCCAGGGTGAATCGGCTGCGACCGGCCTGCACGGTGATCTTGTCACCGGTCTGCGAGACGGTGATCCGGCTGCCATCGGGCAGGGCGCGGATGATCTCGAACAGCTTGCGGGCGGGGATGGTGGTTTCGCCGTCCTGGGCATCTTCAACCGCGATCCGCGACACCATCTCCACTTCCAGGTCGGTACCGGTCAGCGACAGCTGGCCGTTCTGCACCTGGACCAGGAAATTGGCCAGAACCGGAAGGGTCTGGCGGCGTTCGACCACGTTGACGACCTGTGCCAACGGCTTGAGAAAGGCTTCGCGCTGCAGTGTGAAACGCATGTGGTTCCGTGCCCCTATGCTTTAAAAAAATGTGGAATAAATCAAAAGCTTGGTGGTGCTGGTAGAGACAGAATCGCTGGAAAACAATGCTAAGTCTTTGTAATAAAAAGAGTTTCTAGCCTCGAAACCCTCTGCATTACCGCCCTCCAGGGGGTGGGGAAAGCTGTGGATAAATTCGACGCGTTTTCAGGCGCCCTTTTTATCCACAACTCATCCCGCGCTTGCTACCGGATTCTGCACCGTTTTGTGCGATGACGCCTCATCAGCGTCCGTGCATCATTCGCTCAGCTTCCGGATCAGCTTGTCCCAGTCCTCGCGGAGCTTGCCGTCGGTTTCCATCAGGGTGCGGATCTGGCGGCAGGCATGCAGCACCGTGGTGTGATCGCGACCGGCAAACGCATCGCCGATCTCGGGCAGGCTGTGCTCGGTCAGCTCCTTGGTCAGGGCCATGGCGACCTGGCGCGGACGGGCCAGCGAACGGGTCCGGCGCTTGGACAGCAGATCCTTGATCTGCAGGCCGTAGTAGTCGGCAACGGTTTTCTGGATGTTGGGAATGCTGATCGCCTGCTGCTGGGCGCGCAGCAGGTCGCGCAGGGTTTCCTGGGCGAATTCGGTGGTGATCGCGCGGCCGGTGAAATTGGCGCGGGCGGTCAGGGTATTGAGCGCGCCTTCGAGGTCGCGCACGTTGGAGCGCATCTTCTTGGCGATCAGGAACGCAACATCATCCGGAATCTCGGCACCGCGTTCGCGGGCCTTCGCCAGCACGATCGCGGCGCGGGTCTCGAAGTCCGGCGGTTCGATCGCGACCGACAGGCCCCACGCAAGCCGCGACTTCAGGCGCGCCTCCAGGCCCTCGACTTCGCGTGGGTACCGGTCGCAGGTCAGGATGATCTGCTGCTTGCCGTCGAACAGCGCGTTGAAGGTGTGGAAGAACTCTTCCTGGGTGCGGTCCTTGCCGGCGAAGAACTGGATGTCATCGATCAGCAGCGCGTCCACCTGCTGGAACTGGCGCTTGAACTGATCCATGGTCTTTTCCTGCAGGGCCCGGATCATCGCGCTGAAGAACTGTTCCGAACGCAGGTACAGCACCTTCGCACCCGGGTTGGCCTGGCGCATGGCGTTGCCAGCGGCGAACATCAGGTGGGTCTTGCCCAGGCCGGTGCCTCCGTACAGAAGCAGCGGATTGTGCGCGCGGTCGCCCGGCTTCTGCGCCGCCTGGAAGGCAGCGGCCAGGCCCAGCTGGTTGCTGCGGCCTTCGACGAAGTTGGCGAAGGTGTAGTGGTTGTCCAGGTTGCCGGCGAACGGCACCTGCGGTGCAGCCACCACCGCCGCTGACACGCTCGAAACCGGCGCGTTCTGCGCCTCCGAGGGCCGCGGGCGCGAGCCGATTTCAAGAAAAACGTCGCCGAAACCCGCGAAGTGCGTCAGCAGCTCGCGGATCCGGGCCAGGTACAGCTCGCGCACCTGGTCGACGATGAAGGCGTTCGGGGCATACAGCACCAGGCTGTCCGCGCGCAGATCGGCCTGCAGCGGCTTCAACCAGGTGTGAACGTCTTCCGGCGGGAACTCCGCTTCGAGGCGTTCGAGACTTCGGGACCAGGCATCCATCGGCAATAATCGTCCGGTGACCTGTGCACAGGCGCGACAACGCGCCCAAACACAGGCCTGAAAGGGGGAAATGGATGGCTCAGACTACCACCGAGCGCCCGGCTTCGGAATGCTTGTCCCCTACTTATTCACAAAAAGATCCACAGCTATTGCACAGCCCGGTGAATTGGCGTAGTCACAAGGGGTTGACGTAGGGGGGGAGACCTCTCTAGAATTTCCGGTTCTTTCCCGTCCCATTCATACGAGAGGCCCACATGGCCACCAAGCGCACCTACCAGCCCAGCAACCTCAAGCGTAAGCGCGACCACGGCTTCCGTGCCCGTATGAAGACCGCTGACGGCCGCAAGATCCTGTCGCGTCGCCGCGCCAAGGGCCGCAAAGTCCTGAGCGCCTGATTGCCATGCCGCACATCGCGGCAGACGCAATCCCTTCGACAGTGAATACTGCAGACCCGCGCAAGCGATTCCCTCGCTCTGCGCGGGTTCGCACGCGTGCCGAATATTCAACGGTCTTCAACGGCGCCCGCCGTGTGTCCGATCCGCTGATGACCCTGCACTGGCTGCCGGCTGACCGGCCGGCCAGGCTGGGTCTGGCGGTTTCCCGCAAGGTTGATCCGAACGCCGTCGGGCGTAACCGGATCAAGCGCGTCCTGCGCGACATCCTGCGTCAGACACGAACCGAAATCCAGCCAGGCGACTTCGTCGTCGTGGCTCGTAGTGCTGCGCGTTCTGCCAGCAACGACGACATCCGCCAGGCCTTTCTGCGCCTGCTGCGGCGCCTGCGCGCATTGCCCGCGCCGGGCGTGGACGGCACAATGCCGCCGCCAGATGGCATCGCACCTCCCTCTTTGATCGAGCCGGCATCGCGTCCCGGCCCCGCCGAGCCTGTCCGCTGATGAACCAGACCCGCGTATTCCTTATTTTTGCCTGGCTGATGGTGGCCGTGTTCCTGTGGATGGAGTGGGGCCGTGAAAAGGCCGCGCCGACCCCGGCCCCGACCACCACTTCCGCGCAGGCCGCCGCACAGAGCGTTCCGGGTGCGACCCCGGGCAGCATCCCCAGCGCGCAGGTCCCCGGTGCCCCGGGCCAGGCCGCGGCGCAGCAGGCCCAGGCCAGCGCCACCCCGGCCGCCCAGCGCGTGACCATCACCACCGACGTGCTGCGCCTGGTGGTGGACGGCGGCCGCGTGCTCGACGCCGAGCTGCTGCAGTTCCCGCAGTCCAAGGAAGAAGGCAGTGCCCCGGTGCGCCTGCTGACCGAAGACCCCGCGCATCCGTACAGCGCGATCAGCGGCTGGGCCAGCGAAGACAAGAACGCCCCGGTGCCGGGCGCCGATGGATTCAAACTGGTCGGTGACGTCCGCGACTTCGTGCTGGCCGACGGCCAGAACGAACTGCAGGTTCCGTTCGTGTGGACTGCCGACAACGGCGTGACCATCAAGCGCACCCTGACCGTCTCGCGCAACGAGTACGCCGTGCGCTTCAAGGACGAGGTCAGCAACACCGGCGCCGCCCCGTGGAACGGCTACGTCTACCGCACCCTGGACCGTACCCCGACCATCCTGTCGCGGAACATGACCAACCCGGACTCGTTCAGCTTCAACGGTGCGACCTGGTACGACAACGACAGGAAGTACCAGCGTCGTGCGTTCAAGGATTACCTGGAAGATGGCGCGCTGAACCAGAACATCACCGGCGGCTGGCTGGCGATGCTGCAGCACCACTTCTTCACCGCCTGGATCCCGCAGAAGGACCAGACCGCGCACTACGTGCTGTCGCAGGTGGCCGGTCGTGACCTGATCGAAGCGCGTGGCCCGGCCTTCACCGTGGCCCCGGGCCAGTCCACCAGCACCGAAGCCCGCCTGTGGGTCGGCCCGAAGCTGGTCAACCAGATCGCCAAGGAAGACGTGCCGGGCCTGGACCGCGTGGTCGACTACAGCCGCTTCTCGATGATGGCGGTGATCGGCCAGGGCCTGTTCTGGGTGCTGAACCAGGTGCACAAGCTGGTCGGCAACTGGGGCTGGGCCATCGTCGGCCTGGTGGTGCTGCTGAAGCTGGTGCTCTACCCGCTGTCGGCCGTGCAGTACAAGAGCGGTGCGAAGATGCGTCGCTTCCAGCCGCGCATCGCGCAGCTGAAGGAACGCTATGGCGATGACCGCCAGAAGTTCCAGACCGCGATGATGGAGCTGTACAAGAAGGAAAAGATCAATCCGATGGGCGGCTGCCTGCCGATCCTCATCCAGATGCCGATCTTCTTCGCCCTGTACTGGGTGCTGGTCGAGTCGGTCGAACTGCGCCAGGCGCCGTGGCTGGGCTGGATCCAGGATCTGACCGCGCGCGACCCGTACTTCATCCTGCCGGTCATCAACATGGCGGTGATGTGGGCCACGCAGAAGCTGACCCCGGCACCGGGCATGGACCCGATGCAGCAGAAGATGATGCAGTTCATGCCGCTGGTCTTCGGCGTCATGATGGCCTTCATGCCGTCCGGCCTGGTCCTGTACTGGGTGGTCAACGGCGGCCTGGGCCTGCTGCAGCAGTGGTGGATGACCAAGCGCCACGGCGGCGAGCCGCTGCCGGTGACCACCGCACCGGCCCCGGTCAAGAAGAAATAACCTGACCGACCCGCAAAAGCCCGCCGCAAGGCGGGCTTTTCGCATGCGGGGCGTAGAATCGCCCGCACACCGTGTCCCCATCCATCGAGCCTGCCATGCCGCGTGCGTCGTCGTTCCGCCTGTTCCTGCCCTCGCTGCTGTTGACCCTGGCCGTTGCCGGCTGCGGCGACAAGGAGGGAAAGGCGCCCGCCGCCGCCGTCACCCAGCCCAGCGCACAGGCCGCCGCCGATCCGGCCGCCGCCCCGCTGTTGGCCGCGCTGCAGAAGCAGCTCGATGGCTACCGCCGCATCATCGTGCTGCTGGCCGACGAAGAGCAGCAGAGTGCCGCCGACCGCGGTACCTCCACCCGCATCGGCCAGCAGCTGTTCCACGATGGGCTGGAACAGCGCACCACCATCGCCGCGCAGTTCGACAGCCTGCTGCGTGGTGGCAGCCCGCAGCGCTTCGCCGCGCTGGGCACCGTGCTGGACTACATCGAATCGGCGCCGGAGCTGTTCGATGCCGATCGCCTCGCCTTCCGCGAAGTGCTGCGCGACCTGCACGAACGTGTCGGTGCGGATTCCTCGCTGCCGGCGGTGAAGCTGCACCAGCGCATCGGCGAAGACCTGGACGCGCTGGACGAGATCGAGCGCAGCTACAACCAGGAACTGACCCGCATCTTCAGCCGCTTCGAGCGCACCCGCGCCATCGACCTGAAGCGCGAGAAGTGGGAGGACTACATCGCCCACCTGCACAAGGACTACAGCCGCGAGGCCATCCTGCGCGACTACGGGGTGATCGAGCCGTACCCGATGTCGATGAAGGACAGCGACCGCGAGATCTTCGGCCGCGACCTGCCGGCCAAGACCGTGGTGCTGACCTTCGACGACGGCCCGCACAAGGCCTACACCGATGAAGTGGTGGCCATCCTCAAGCGCTACGACGTGCCGGGCGTGTTCTTCGAAGTGGGCCGGAACCTGGGCAAGGTCGAGGCCGATGGCAAGGTCAGCCTGGGCCCGATGGCGAAGATCAGCCGCAACCTGATGGAAGAGGGCTATGCAGTGGGCAACCACAGCCTGACCCACGCCCAGCTGTCGCGCACCACCGGCGATGCGCTGCGCCAGCAGGTGCTGGACACCGACACCCTGCTGAAGGATGTCGACAGCAAGCGTGCGCCGCTGTTCCGCTTCCCGTATGGCGCGCGCAACGCCGAAGGCCTGCAGCTGCTGAACGAGGCCGGCCTGAAGTCGATCATGTGGAACATCGACTCGATGGACTGGGCCGACCCGGTGCCGGAATCGATCGTGCAGCGCGTGCTCGGCCAGGTGAACAAGGAACAGCGCGGCATCATCCTGTTCCATGACATCCACGACCGAGCGGTGAAGGCGCTGCCGCAGATCCTCGACCGGCTGATCGCCGACGGTTACCAGTTCGCCGGCTGGAACGGCCGCGAGTTTACCGTCGCCCGCGCGCGCAAGGGCGCCAGCAGCGATGCCACCGTCACCACCGGCTACGAGAAGTCGTGGGCGATCGTGGTGGGCATCGACAACTACGCCAAGTGGCCGAAGCTGGAATACGCCAGCCACGATGCGCAGGCGGTGGCCGACACCCTGACCGGGCAGTTCGGTTTCCCGTCCTCGCAGGTGATCGTGCTGAAGAACGAGCAGGCCACCCGCAACAACATCCTGGCCGCCTTCCACGACCGCCTTGCCGACGACCGCACCGGCAAGAATGACCGCGTGTTCGTGTTTTTCGCCGGCCACGGCGCCACCCGCCAGCTCGCCTCCGGGCGCGACCTCGGCTACATCATTCCGGTGGACTCGGACCCGAAGGAATTGGCCACCGACGCCATTGCGATGACCGACATCCAGAACATCGCCGAGAGCATGCAGGCCAAGCACGTGATGTTCGTGATGGATGCCTGCTACAGCGGCCTGGGCCTGACCCGCGGTGGTCCGTCGTCGTCGTCGTTCCTGCGTGAGAACGCACGCCGCAGCGCGCGGCAGATGCTGACTGCCGGCGGTGCCGACCAGCAGGTGGCCGATGCCGGCCCGAACGGCCATTCGGTGTTCACCTGGGTGCTGCTGCAGGCGCTGGCCGGCAAGGGCGACCTCAATGGCGACGGCCTGATCACGGGTACCGAACTGGCCGCCTACGTGGCGCCGGCGGTGTCGGCCGTCTCGCACCAGACACCGGCCTTCGGCAGCCTGCCCGGTTCGCAGGGCGGCGAGTTCGTGTTCCAGGTGCCCGACAGCCAGGAATACCTCAATGCCGATACGCGCCAGCTGACCCCGGATGCCATCGCATTGAACAACAAGGTCGACGCCGCGCAGGATGCCAAGGGCGCGCAGGCACCGGTGACCGTGGCCGACCTGCAGGGCGGCAAGGCCAGGCTGGTGGTGCCCACCGCCGGCCCGGCCTCGGATCGCCAGCGCGCGCAGCAGGCCAACGACCGTGGCCTGCAGCTGTACCGCGAAAAGCAGTACGACGAAGCCGTCACGCAGTTCACCGAAGCGTTGAAGCTGCGCCCGGACTTTGCCCAGGCGGCCAACAACCTCGGCTTCGTCTACTACCGCCAGCAGCGCTACGCCGAAGCCGCGCGTTGGCTGGAGAACACTCTGAAGATCGACCCGTCGCGTGCGGTGGCCCACCTCAACCTGGGCGACGCCTACTTCAACGCCGGCGACAAAGCGAAGGCGAAGCAGGCCTACACCACCTACCTCGCCCTGCAGCCGCAGGGCAGTGGCGCTGCGCAGGCGCGCGCGCAGCTGGAGAAGCTCTGAGCCATGGACGATGTGACCCGTACCGACACCATCGTCGCCATCGCCAGTGCCCCCGGCGCGGGCGGTGTCGGCCTGCTGCGCCTGTCCGGCCCGCGTGCCGCGGCGATCGCCAACGCGCTGGGCGCGCCCACGCTGCGCCCGCGCCATGCGCACTACGCGCGCCTGCGCGATGCCGACGGTGAGGTGATCGACGACGGCATCGTGCTGTGGTTCCCGGCACCGAACAGCTTCACCGGCGAGGAAGTGGTGGAACTGCAGGGCCACGGCAGCCCCGTGCTGCTGCAGCAGCTGGTCGCGCGCTGCATCGCGCTCGGTGCACGCCAGGCGCGGCCGGGTGAGTTCAGCGAACGCGCGTTCCTCAACGGCAAGCTCGACCTGGCCCAGGCCGAGGCCATCGCCGACCTGATCGCCGCCGGTGACAACCGCGCCGCGCGCGCGGCACGTCGCTCGCTGGACGGTGTGTTCTCACGCCGTATCGAGGCGGTGGTCGAACAGCTGGTGCTGCTGCGCATCCACGTGGAAGCCGCCATCGACTTCGCCGACGAACCGCTGGATACCCTGGGCGGCGCGCAGGTGCGGCGTGGGCTGGAACAGGCGCGCGCTGATCTGGCCCTCCTGCGCCGGGATGCTGAGCGCGGCCGTCGCCTGCGCGATGGCCTGCATGCGGTGCTGATCGGCCCGCCGAACGCTGGCAAGAGCTCGCTGCTGAACGCTTTGGCTGGCAGCGAGCGCGCCATCGTCACCGACATTGCCGGCACCACCCGCGACACGCTGCGCGAGACCATCCGCCTGGACGGCCTGGAGCTGACCCTGGTCGACACCGCCGGCCTGCGCGACGGCGGCGATGCCATCGAACGCGAAGGCATGCGCCGCGCCCACGTGGAAATCGAACGCACCGACCTGGCGCTGATCGTGCTGGACGCGCGCGACCCGGCCGCCGGCGAAGCCGCGCTGGGCGACGCCGTGGCCGCCGTGCCGCACAAGGTCTACATCCACAACAAGTCGGACCTGCTGGATGCGTTGCCGGCGCTGGACGATCCGGACCGCGTGTTCGTCTCGGCCGCCACCGGTGCCGGTCTGGAAGACCTGCACACGCGCCTGCGCTCGATTGCATCGGCCGGCGCAGGGGAGCAGGTGGATGGCGAGTTCTCCGCCCGCACCCGCCACGTGGATGCGATCGAACGCGCGCAGGAGCATGCGCAGCGCGCCGATGGCGAGCTTGTGCATGAACACCTGGAACTGGCCGCCGAAGAACTGCGGCTGGCGCACGACGCGCTGGGCGAGATCACCGGGCAGATGAGTGCGGATGACCTGCTGGGCCGGATCTTCTCCAGCTTCTGCATCGGCAAGTAACGCCAGGGTCCCCAATGCCCCGGCTGTCATATTCCCGCCGCATACTGACCCCCATCACATACCGCTTGGGGAAGTCGCAGTGAAGTCGTGGGGTTGTGCGTTGCTGTTGTCGCTGGCCGTGGCACCATCGGTGGCCATGAGTGCTGAAACTTCCACCCCGGTGACCGCGAAGGCCGCGGTCTACGGCCACCGCGGCGCAAGCGCGCTGCTGCCCGAGCACACGCTGGCGGCCTACGCGCAGGCCATTGCCGATGGCGCCGACTACATCGAACCGGACCTGGTGATGACCAAGGACGGCGTGCTGGTGGCCCGCCACGAGAACGAGATCGGTGGCACCACCGATGTGGCTGAGCACAAGGAATTCGCCAAGCGGAAGACCACCAAGGTCATCGACGGCGAGACGGTGGAAGGCTGGTTCACCGAAGACTTCACCTTGGCCGAGCTGAAGACCCTCTACAGCCGCGAGCGCCTGCCGGAGCTGCGCAGCACCGCGTTCGACGGCCAGTTCCGCATCGCCACGCTGGACGAGATCCTGGCCTTCCTGATGCAGCAGGCCGGCCGTGCCAACCGCGGCATCGGCCTGGTGCCGGAGATCAAGCACCCGACCTACTTCCAGTCCATCGGCCTGCCGATGGAAGACAAGGTGCTGGCCGCGCTGCGCGGCAACGCCTATACCGCCGTCGCGCCGGTGACGATCCAGTCGTTCGAGACCGCCAACCTGCGCTACCTGCGCGGCAGGATCGGCCGTGGCAGCAACATCCGCCTGCTGCAGCTGCTGTGGAAGGGCGATGCCCGCCCGGCCGATGTGGCCAAGGCCGGTGGCACGCTCACCTATGCGCAGATGATGACCCCGGTCGGACTGAAGGACATCGCCAGCTATGCCGATGGCATTGGCCCGGAGCTGCGTTCGATCATCCCGCTGGACGCCCAGGGCGCACTGGGCACGCCGACCGCGCTGGTGCGCGATGCGCATGCGGCCGGCCTGATGGTGATTCCGTACACGTTCCGCCCGGAAAACCACTTCCAGGCCAGCAACCTGCGCAAGGGCGCCGACAGCGCGCGCAACCCGGCCGGTTCGATTGCCGAGATGCGTGCCTACCTGGCCACCGGCATCGATGCGTTCTTCACCGATGACCCGGCGCTGGGCCGGCAGGCGGTGGATGGCATGGGCGCCGCGGGCAATTGAGAATCCGGTAGTGCCGGTCAGCGGCCGGCACTACCGACTCAACCGCGCGGCTCGTCCGGCCGACGGAACGGGATCACCACGTAATCCTGCCCCTCGCGCGGCTGCCACAGCACCGGCACGCGGCGCGGCGAAGGCGGCTCGAGCTCGTCGTCGGCCAGTGCCTCGACCTCGTCTTCCTCGTCCTCCCAGCTGTAGTGCTGGCGCGGCGTCATCGGGTCGGCGTTGCGGAACAGCAGCGCGGCGATGATGCCGGCAAAGGCACCGCCCATGTGCGACTGCCAGGACACGCCGTCGGCATGCGGCAGGATGGTCATCAGCATGCCGCCGTAGAACAGCATGCCGATCAGGCCGGTGGCGATCGCCGCGCGGTCACGGCGCAGCAGGCCCAGGCTGGCCAGCAGGAACATCAGGCCGTGGGTCACGCCGCTGGCCCCCAGGTGCACGCTGCCGGGGTTGCCCAGCATCCACGCGCCGACGCCCGATCCCAGCCACAGCAGGGGCAGGGCTCGCACGGTGGCCTTCGGGTACACGCTGCCTGCCAGGGTGCCGAGGATGAGGATCGCAAAGCCGTTGGAGGCGACGTGTTCAACCGAGGCATGCAGCATCGGCCCGCCGATCAGCCCCAGCAGGCCCTTGGCCTCCAGCGGTGCGACCGCCCACGGCCGCCAGTCGAAGCTGCCCTGCAGGGCGAACACGGCCAGCAGCACCAGCACGGCGCCGAGGCTGACATTGAACGCCCGCAGGATGCGCATGCGGTCGTTGCGGGGGGCCGGCACGTCACCGGCGGGCAGGGGCGTGTTGTTGTCCATACCTCAGCAATGGCGGTGGCGGGCGGGAAACCAAGGCCACCGCTGCGGGAGAGTGGGGGCGGCCGACGGGACAATCCCGCCGGCCGCGCGCTGCAGCCCGCTCAGGCTCAGGCCTGGCCGGCGTCGTTCTTTGGCGGGTACTTCACGCTGAGCACCACGGTGGCGGCAATGATCGCGGCGACCACGCCCAGCGACACCGGGGTCGGGATCTTGAACAGATCGATGATCATCATCTTGATGCCGATGAAGCCCAGCACCAGTGCCAGACCGTACGGCAGCAGGTGGAAGCGGTCGGCCATGCCGGCCAGCAGGAAGAACATCGCACGCAGGCCCAGCACCGCGAACACGTTGGAGGTGAGCACGATGAACGGGTCGGTGGTGATGGCGAAGATCGCCGGGATGCTGTCCACGGCGAAGATCACGTCGGTCACCGCGATCAGGATCAGCACCGCGAACAGGGGGGTGAACCAGCGCTTGCCGTCCTGCATGACACTCATCGCGTTGCCGGCGTAGTCCGGCAGCAGGCGCAGGTGCTTTCGCATCCAGCGCAGGGCCGGGTTGGTCTCCAGGTCCGGCTCCTGGCCGGCGGCGAACCACATCTTCCAGCCAGTGAAGAGCAGGAAGGCACCGAACACGTAGAGCAGCCAATGGAACTGGCTGATCAGCACGCTACCGGCGAAGATCATGATCGTACGCAGCACGATCGCACCCAGGATGCCGATGATCAGCACCTTCTGGCGCTGCTCCTCCGGCACCGCGAAGTAGCTCATGATCATCAGGAAGACAAAGATGTTGTCCACCGCCAGGGCCTTCTCGACCAGGTAGCCGGTCAGGAATTCCAGGCCGACCTTGTTGGCCACCACCTGGCCGGCGGTCTCGCTGAGGTAGTACCAGAGGCCCGCGTTGAACAGCAGGGCCAGCACGACCCAGCCGATGGACCACCACAGGGCCTCCTTGAAGGTGACCTTGTGCGGTCCGCCGTGTCGCATCAACACAAGGTCGACGAGCAGGGCGATGATGACCACCGCCACGAAGCCGCCCCACATCCACACATTACCGATCGTCTGCATTGGGAATATCCGTTGGAAAGATGAATGCCAGGCCGGACGGCGAGGATCTGCAACGGAGGATCGGGAGGGGGATCCAGGGACAGAGCTTCGCCAGTACGGCGAAGGTCTCGCTCGCAACCCCACGCGGGTGGGATTGCCGTTGCACCGGAGCCTGCGGGCTCGAATTGACGGCGACAACGTCTGGGAGCTACTCCCCTTCTGGGGCCGATTCTGCGGCCTGGCCGGGCCGCCGTCAAATGGGCGGCGGGCGGGGGCGGACCCCCGCAGGGGCTCCGACCCCTCGTCGTCGCCACACCGGGGTCAGAGCCCCTGCGGGAATCTGACCCCGGCCGCCGGTTTACAATAGGCCGATGAATACCCCCCTTCCCGTTGTCCGCCTAAAGAACGCGTGGCGCTCCAGCCACCCGTGGATCTTCCAGAAACTGGTCGAGAAGCCGACCGTCCGGCCCAAGCCCGGTTCCATCGTCGACGTCGTCGGCATCGATGGCGAGTTCATCGGCCGTGGCTTCTACAACGGGCACTCGCGCATCGCCGTGCGCATCCTCGAGACCGACCCGAACGTGCCGGTCGATGCCGGCTGGTTCTCGCGCAAGATCGCCCAGGCGGTCGAACTGCGCCGTGGCGTGCTGAAGCTGGACGCGGTGTCCGACGCCTGGCGCGTGGTGCACAGCGAAGGCGACGGCCTGTCCGGCCTGGTGGTGGACCGTTACAACGACCTGGTGGTGGTCGAATTCTTCGCCGCCGGCATGTTCCGCCACCGCGAGTGGATCTACGACGCCCTGCGCGAACAGTTCCCGGGCTGCCGCTTCCACAGCTTCGCCGACGAACACGTGCAGAAGCAGGAAAGTTTCGACTTCCACGGCAACACCACCACCGAAGCGTCGGTGATCACCGAGTACGGCATCAAGTTCCGCGCCGACCCGGCCGGTGCGCACAAGACCGGCTTCTTCGCCGACCAGCGCGAGAACCGGCAGTGGCTGAGCCAGCAGGTGGAAGGCAAGAGCGTGCTCGACCTGTGCTGCAACACCGGCGGTTTTGCCGTGTACGCGGCCGCACGCGGTGCTTCGGAAGTGGTCGGCATCGACATCGATGAAGACGTCATCCAGATCGCCAAGGGCAATTCGCGCCTGAACAACGTGCGCCCGAAGTTCGTCCAGTCCGACATCTTCCCGTGGCTGCGCGATGCCGCCAACCGCGGCGAGCAGTACGACGTGGTGATCCTGGACCCGGCGAAGATGACCCGCGACCGCGACCAGGTCATCACCGCGCTGAAGAAGTACCTGGACATGAACAAGCTGGCGCTGGGCGTGGTCAAGCCGGGCGGCCTGTTCGCCACGTTCTCCTGCACCGGCCTGGTGGCCGAGGACCAGTTCCTCGACATGCTGCGCCGCGCGGCCTACTTCTCCGGCCGCACGATCCAGATCCTGAAGGTGGCTGGCGCTGGTCCGGACCATCCGTTCATGGCCCACGTGCAGGAATCGCGTTACCTGAAGGCCGTGTTCTGCCGCGTGGTTGATTGATTTCAACCTGTAGAGCCGAGCCGCGCCACCTGATCAATGGGGCGCCATTGTCTTGAGCGCATCGCAATGCGCGGCAGACTGGCCGCCGGGCCGTGAACAGGATTCATGCCCGGCAAAGATCCGCCGGGCATGGCCCGGCGCTACCCAATGTGCGGGCGCAGCGCTATGGTCGGGCTCTTGTCCTAACCGGTGAGAGCCCATGCCGTCGCTGCGTCGCCTGTCCCTGCTGCTTGCCCTGGCGCTGAGTGCGCCGCTGTCCGCCCATGCCATCGAGTTCAGCGCGCAGGAGCTGGCCCGCGCCAAGGCCCTGCAGCAGCGTCTGCTGACCCTGGACAGCCACCTCGACACGCCGGCCAACTTCGGCCGCGCCGGCTTCGACATCGAACAGCGGCACGACCACAACGCGCTTTCGCAGGTGGATTACCCGCGCATGGTCGAGGGCGCGCTGGATGGCGGCTTCTGGGCGATCTACACCGACCAGGGCGACCGCACTGCAGCCGCCCACCTGGCCGAACGCGACCATGGCCTGCAGCGGATGCTGGAGATCCGGCAGATGCTGGCGGCCAACCCCGAGCGCTTCGAACTGGCGCTGACCGCCGATGATGCCGCGCGGATCAAGGCCGCCGGCAAGCGCGTGGTCTACATCAGCATGGAAAACGCCAGCCCGCTGGTGGAAGATCCCAGCCTGCTCTCGTTCTACCACCGCGCCGGCCTGCGCTTGCTGAGCACGGTTCACTTCGCCAACAACGAGTTCGCCGATTCGGCCACCGATCCCAAGGGCGCGGAGTGGAAGGGCCTGAGCCCGGCCGGCAAGGACCTGGTGCGTGCCGCGGTGAAGTTGGGCATCGTCATCGACCAGTCGCACGCGTCCGATGCGGTATTCGATGACCTGCTGGCGATGATGCCGGTGCCGTTCGTGCTCTCGCACAGCTCGGCCAAGGCGGTCTACAACCACCCGCGCAACCTCGATGATGCGCGCCTGCGGCAGTTGGCCAAGGCCGGTGGCGTGATCCAGGTGAATGCCTATGGCGGCTACCTGATCGACACCGCCAAGACGCCCGAACGCAAACAGGCCGAAGAAGCGCTGAGCAGGCAGCTGGGCGGCTGGGAAGGCATGACCATTGCCAAGGGCGTCGCCCTGCAACAGGCCGAGCAGGCGCTGGACCATGAACACCCGGTGCGCCACGCCAGCCTGGACGACTTCTTCGCCCACTTCGAGCACATCCTCAAGGTGGTCGGCCCCGAGCACGTAGGCATCGGCCTGGACTGGGATGGCGGCGGCGGCCTGAGCGACCTGCCCGATGTCAGCCAGCTGCCGAAGATCACTGCGTGGCTGCTGCGCAAGGGCTAAAGCGAACAGCAGATTGCCGGCATCTGGGGCGGCAACCTGCTGCGGGTGATGCGCCAGGCGCAGGATTACGCGGCAAAGCAGGGCGGCTGACCGCCCCGCGTGGAACCGGGATTCCGCCGGGCATGGCCCGGCGCTACCGGTGATCCGTTTACTTCGCGATCAACGCATTGCGGCGGCTGTACAGGAAGTACAGCACCAGGCCAACCACGTTCCACACCAGGAAGTACAGCTGGGTGCGATGCGGCAGGCTGATGAACAGATAGATGCAGCCCAGCGCGGCCAGCGGCCCGACCACGAAGGCCAGCGGCGTGCGGAAAGTACGTGCACGGTCCGGTTCGCGCAGGCGCAGCACCACCAGGCAGATGCCCACGGCGGTGAACGCGGCCAGGGTACCGGCGTTGGCCAATGCCGCGATTTCGTCCAGGCGCGCCACGCCGGCCAGCGCCGACACCACCACGGCGGTGAACAGCGTGGTCGCCACCGGCGTGCCGGTGCGTGCGTTGACCTTGGACAGGCCACGCGGCAGCAGGCCGTCGCGGCTCATCACGAAGAAGATGCGGCTCTGCCCGTACAGGAAGGCAAGCAGCACGGTCGGCAGGGCGATGATCGCGATCACGCCGATCACCATGGCAGCGGTCGGGTGGCCGAGCTGGCGCATGATCAGGGCGAGCGGTTCAGCGCTGTGGCCGAACACCGCGTAGCTCATCGCACCCACGGCGGCCAGCGCCACCAGCACGTAGACGATGGTGCAGCCGATCATCGAACCGATGATGCCGATGGACAGGTCACGGCCCGGGTTCTTGGTTTCTTCGGCCGCGGTGGAGATCGCATCGAAGCCGTAGAAGGCGAAGAAGATGATCGCCGCGGCCGCCATCACGCCATGCTCGACGCCATCGGGGCCCATCGACTTGGCAAACCCGTACGGCATGAACGGCTGCAGGTTGGCGCTGTCGAAGGCGGGCAAGGCGATGGCCACGAAGATCGCCAGCGCGATCAGCTTGAACACCACCAGGATGGCGTTGAGCGTGGCGCTTTCCTTGGTGCCGGCCATCAGCATCAGCGCGACCAGCCAGGTGATGACGATCGCCGGCAGGTTGATGAAGCCACCGGCGACATGCGGGCCCGCAGCGAGTGCGGCCGGCAGGGTGATATTCCAGCCGAACTGCGTATGCGCCCATTCGAGGAAGCCGACGAAGTAGCCGGACCAGCCGACGGCCACCGTACTGACCACCAGCGAGTATTCGAGGATCAGGCTCCAGCCCACCACCCAGGCGAACACCTCGCCCAGCGCGCTGTAGCTGTAGGTGTAGGCGCTACCGGCGGCCGGCATCATCGTCGACAGCTCGGCATAGGACAGCGCCGCGCAGGCGCAGACCGCACCGGCGATGGCGAAGGAGATCAGCACTGCAGGACCGGCCAGGTTGGCGCCGACGCCGATGAGCGTGTAGATGCCGGTGCCGACTATGGCACCGATGCCCAGGGCGATCAGGTGCGGCCAGCTGAGGGTCGGCACCAGGCGCCGACCGGCTTCATGGACAGTGACGGAATCTAGCGACTTGCGCCGGAGCAGGGACATGCAGGCCTCGGAAGGGGATGACTTGGAACGACAAGTTCCCGAGTGTGACCGAACGCAGCGCAGCATTACCACTGGCGAGGGTCATACCCGTCGGGGCGCCCGCTGCGCCCCGACCAGGCTGCCGGAATCGGCACAATCCGGCGGCTACGAGTCGATGTTGGCCATGCCACTGACTGAATAGCGCTCGCCGACCGCGGCATGCAGCGGGAAGGCCGCATCCAGCGCGTCCAGCGTGGCGGCGTCCAGTTCGACCCGCAGTGCACCGAGGTTCTCGTCCAGTCGTGCCTGCCGCGTCGTGCCCGGAATCGGCACGATGTGCTCGCCACGCGATAGTACCCAGGCCAGGGCCAGCTGCGAGGCGGCAATGCCGCGCTTGGCGGCCAGTGCCTGCACAGTGTCCACCAGCGCCAGGTTGCGCTGGAAGTTCGCGCCCTCGAAGCGCGGCGAGGAACGCCGGTAATCGTCGGCCTCGAAATCATCCGGGCTGCGGATGGCACCGGTCAGGAAGCCACGGCCCAACGGCGAATACGGCACGAAGCCGATGCCCAGTTCCGCCGTGGTGGCCAGCACCCCGTTCTGTTCCGGTTCGCGCGACCACAGTGAATACTCGCTCTGCACGGCAGTGATCGGGTGCACCGCATGCGCCCGGCGCAGGGTGGCCGCCGAGGCCTCGGACAGGCCCAGCCAGCGCACCTTGCCCTGTTCCACCAGGCGCGCCATCGCACCCACGGTGTCCTCGATCGGCACGGTCGGGTCGACGCGGTGCTGGTAGTACAGGTCGATGTGGTCCACGCCCAGGCGGCGCAGGCTGGCCTCGCAGGCGGCCTGCACATAATCCGGGTGGCCGTTGACCTGCGGCGCCTGCGGGTCGGAAGGCCCCAGGCCGATGCCGAACTTGCTGGCCAGGAACACCTGGTTGCGGCGGCCGGCGATCGCGCGGCCGACCAGCACTTCGTTGGTGTGCGGGCCATACACATCGGCGGTGTCGAGCAGGGTCAGGCCACGGTCCAGCGCGTGCTGGATGACGGCAACAGCGTCCTCCTCACTGCTGCGGCCGCCGTAATAGGCGCTCATGCCCATGCAGCCCAAGCCGAGGGCGGACACGGTAGGGCCGGCAGGGCCGAGGGTACGGGTCTTCATGCGGATCTCCTTGGGGGAAGCACCTCGCCCGGATGGGCGGCGGCGTGGGGCATAGCTTCCTCCTGTCGATCATGTGGATAAACTACGTACAACCTGACTCACCTTGAAGGCTGTCTTCACAATGGATGCCTCCGTCCCGCTGACGGCCGTGGTCGCCTTCGTCCACGTGGCAGAGCATGCCAGCTTCACCCGCGCCGCCGATGCGCTGGGCGTGTCGACCTCGGCGCTGTCGCAGAGCGTGCGCGCGCTGGAAGCACGGATGGGCGTGCGCCTGCTGCAGCGGACCACGCGGCGGGTGGGCCTGACCGAACACGGCGCGCGTTTCCTGCAGCGGGTGCGAGGCGGCCTCGACCAGATCGACCAGGCCTTCGCCGAACTGGACAGCGCGCGCTCGGTGCCGGCCGGGCGACTGCGGGTGACCCTGCCACGCATCGTCGCCGACCGCATGGTGCTGCCGCGGCTGCCCGATTTCCTGGCGCGTTACCCGCAGGTGCAGGTGGAACTGTGCGTCGACCCGGCACTGACCGATCTGGTGGGCGAGGGCTTCGACGCCGGCATCCGCCTGGGCGAATCACTGGCCCAAGGGATGATCGCGGTGCCGGTCGGGCCGCCCGAGCGGCAGGTGGTGGTGGCGACGCCGGCTTACTTCGAACGCCATGGCGTGCCGCAGACCCCGCATGACCTGCAGGGCCACGCCTGCATCGTGCACCGCCTGGCCAACGGCCGGCTGATGCCCTGGGAGTTCAGCCGCGAGGGCCACGAGCTGGACGTGGAAGTGAGCGGGCGGCTGGTGTTCAACGATGCCGGCGTCGCCCATCGCGCCGTGCTTGCAGGGCTGGGCATGGCCCAGGGCTTCGCCTCGCTGATGGCTGATGACATTGCTGCCGGGCGACTGCAGAGCGTGCTGCAGGACTGGCAGCCGCCGTTTCCCGGTTTCCACCTGTACTACCCGGCGCGCGAACAGATGGCGCCCAAGCTGCGGGTGTTCATCGACCACCTGCGCGCGGAACTGCACGACCGGTAGGCTCGAGCTTGCTCGACTGCTCCGCCGCCTTTGGAGAGTCGAGCCATGCTCGACTGCTATTTGCATCAGTCGAGCAAGCTCGACTCTACCCGCCGGATCATCCATTCAACCCCAGGCGGATGCCGAAGCCGACCAGGAACAGGCCGGCCACGCGACGCAGCACGGTGCTGATGCGCGGATGCTGGATGAGATGGCGACGGGCCAGGTTGCCCGCGCCGATCAGCAGCGAGCAGTACGCCACGCTGACCACGAAGATGATGCCGGCCAGCGCCGCGAAGGTGGCGATGCCGTGGTGCGCCTTCGGATCAATGAACAGCGGCAGGAAGGCCATGTAGAACAGGATCGCCTTCGGGTTGAGCAGGCTGACCAGGATCGCCTGCTGGAAGTAGCGGCCGGGCTGCATGCGGATCGGGCCGGCATCGCCGCCCTCGGTCTTCGGCGTGCGCAGCAGGCTGATGCCCACCCACACCAGGTAGGCCGCGCCGAGGTACTGCACGGCGTGGAAGACCAGCGGGTTGGCCTTCAGCAGCGCGGCCACGCCGGCCAGCGCAAGCCACATCAGGATCTGGTCACCGACCAGCAGGCCGGCCAGCGCGGTGTAGCCGCCGCGCACGCCGCCGCGGCCGGTGGCGGTAAGCAGGGTGAAGGTGCCGGGCCCGGGCAGGGCGAGGAACACCAGCACGGCGAGCAGGAACGTCCACAGGTCCTGGATGCCCATCCACGGCATGGCATGGCTCATTGTTGTTGCGGGGGGGCGCCATTGTCGGCCACCGCCGCGGCCGGCGACAGGGGGCCGCCCTCGCCACCGGGCAGGCCGGACAGCAGCGGTTGCAGGTGATCGCGCAGCTGCGCGTGCAGCTGCCGCACCGCCGGCGAGAACTGCTTGCGGTGCGGGCACACCAGCTGCAGGGGAATGTGGCTGCCGATGCCGTCCAGCAGCACCCGCAGGCGCCCGGCCTGCACGTCCTCGCGCAGGTCCAGCCAGGATTTGTAGGTGATGCCTTCGCCGGCCACGGCCCAGCGCCGCACCACGTCGGCATCGTCGCAGACCAGCGGGCCGCGCACCGGCACCACCACGCGCCGTCCCTCGACCTCGAACGCCCAGCGGTCGTGGGTGCGTCCGCCCAGCTGGTAGGCCAGGCAGTCGTGCTCGCGCAGGTCCTCCAGCCGCGCCGGCACGCCGCGCCGCCGCAGGTAAGCGGGCGACGCCGCCAGCACGCGGCGGTTGCCCTCCAGCAGCGGCAGGGCCACGTAGCTGGCATCGTCGAAGTGGCCCAGGCGGATCGCCACGTCCACCGGGTCGCGGAACACGTCGGCCACCTCGTCGGACAGGCGCAGGTGCAGCCGCAGCCGCGGGTGCGCGGCGCGGAACGTGGCCAGCCACGGCAGCAGCAGGTTGCGGCCGAAATCCGACGGCGCCGACAGCTGCAGGGTGCCGTGCAGGTCGGCGTCCTCGCCCTGCACGCGGGCCTGGCCCTCGCGCAGGGTTGCCAGAACCTCCTGCGCGTAGGGCAGGTACAGCGCGCCCTCGCCGGTCAGGCGCAGGCTGCGGGTGGTGCGCACGAACAGGCGCAGGTCCAGCTCGCGTTCCAGCCGCGCCACCGCGGCGGCCACCTGGCCGGGCAGCAGGTCGGCCTCGCGTGCGGCCTGCGAAAAGCTGCCCAGCGCCGCGGTGCGGACGAACAGCTGCAGATCGTCGAAACGGATCATTTTCATTGCCGGAGTGAAAGTGCTGACCGATTCTGCGCCTTTTCGGGGAGCCACGCGCGGCGCACGCTGTGGATTCCTTTCCCCCTGGACCGCTGCCATGCGCGCCATTGCCTACACCCACGCCGGCCTGCCGATCGATGACCCGCAGGCCCTGATCGACATCGACCTGGACCTGCCGCAGCCGGGCCCCCGCGACCTGCGGGTGGCGGTGCGCGCCGTGGCGGTGAACCCGGTGGATACCAAGGTCCGCCGCAACGCCGCCACCGAGGGCCCGCGCGTACTGGGCTGGGATGCGGTGGGCGTGGTCGATGCGGTGGGCAGCGAAGTGACCCTGTTCCAGCCCGGCGACGCGGTCTACTACGCTGGCGTGATCGATCGGCCAGGCAGCAATGCCGAGTACCAGCTGGTGGACGAGCGCAGCGTCGGCCGCAAGCCGGCCAGCCTCGACGATGCCGCCGCGGCGGCCCTGCCGCTGACCGCGATCACCGCCTGGGAACTGCTGTTCGACCGCCTGCGCATCGCCGAGGGCGGTGGTGAGGGCCAGACCCTGCTGGTGATCGGTGCGGCCGGCGGCGTCGGCTCGATCCTGGTGCAGCTGGCACGCACGCTGACCAAGTTGACCGTGATCGGCACCGCCTCGCGGCCGGACACCCAGGACTGGGTCTATGCGATGGGCGCGCACCACGTGATCGACCACAGCCTGCCCCTGGCCGAAGGCCTGGCCCGGCTGGGCATCCCGCAGGTCGAGCACGTGGCCAGCCTGACCCACACCGACCAGCACTACGCGCAGATCGTGGAGGTATTGGCGCCGCAGGGCCAGCTGGGCCTGATCGACGACCCCGGCCAGCTGGACGTGATGGCGCTGAAGCGCAAGGCGCTGTCGCTGCACTGGGAACTGATGTTCACCCGCCCGCTGTTCAAGACCGCCGACATGCAGCGCCAGCACGACCTGCTGGACCGCGTGGCCGAGCTGATCGACGCTGGCGTGCTGCAGACCACGCTCGGCGAGCACTTCGGGCGCATCAATGCCGCCAACCTGCGGCGCGCGCATGCGCTGGTGGAGAGCAATCGCGCGAAAGGCAAGATCGTGCTGGAAGGCTGGTAAGGATCCAGGCCAACGGCTGAGCCCCTCGTGGCGGGCTGCGTCGATTGAATGCCGCGGAGCGGGCCGGGCGAGGTGGATTGCGCAGGACACGCCGTAAACCCGTCCATGGGGGCTCGATGGCGCCATCCATGGCGCCAACGGTCCTGCGCAACCCACCCCGCCCGGCCCCTGACAGTTTCCCGGTCGCCCACCACGGAAAAGAAAAAAGAAGAGCAGAAGCCGGTCGCTTCGCTCGTGTGTCGACCAAGGTCGACACCTACCAGAGCAATACTCCTTGCCAACAGACCGCAGGACACTGTCGAAGGCGGGGTGGGTCCGGTTGAGGGGGCGTGAGCCGCATGGATGCGGCGACCGAGCCTCCATGGACGGATTCACGGCGTCCCCCTCGACCGGACCTACCCCGCCAACCCACGGATACCCAGCTTTTGCTTTTGCAGTTGCCGTTGCATTGAGCAGGTGCAGGGCTGCAAGCCCTGCAAAAAGACCCACCCCTCAGGCAACCCCGTTGTCGACGTGCGCCGCAAACCCCGGCTGCCGCCGCAGCCGCTCGAACCACGCGTCGACATTCGCCAGCACCGGCTTCCCGCCCGGCGTGCTGCGCCAGCGCTGCGCCGACAGCCCCAGCACGATGTCCGCCAGAGTGAAGTCATCGCCGGCCACATGCGCGTGGCGCGCGAGCTGCGCATCCAGCATCGCCATCAGCCGGCTCCACTGCGCCAGGCTCGCCTCCGCCCGCGCATCGTCCGGGTAATCGGCATGCCCGCGCACGCGCGCCATGAACACGTGGCGCCATGCCGTGTTCAGATCGGTCGCCTGCCAGTCCATCCACTGCTCCACCCGCGCCCGCGCCTGCGGCTCGACTGGCAGCAGGTCATCGCGCCCGGCGCGCGTGGCCAGGTAGCGGCAGATGCTGTTGGATTCCCACAGCACGAAGTCGCCCTCGCGCAGCACCGGCACCTGTGCGTTCGGGTTCAGTCCGCGCAGCAGGCCCGCATCGGGGGCGGCGTGGTGCTGCACCGCCAGGTCCAGCCCGGCGCACAGCCACAGCACCTTGCGCACGTTGATCGAGGTCGGCTTTCCGTACAGTTCGAGCATCGTCAGACGCAGCGTTTGAGACGGGGCCAGCCTACACTGGTGGCATGAACATCGAACTTCTCATGATCCTGGCCGTGGTCCTGCTGCTGGCGACGCTGGTGGCGCTGGTCATTCTGTTGCGCCGCGGCGCAGGCGACGCGTCCTCCAGCGACCTGCACCAGCAGCTGGCCAACGAACGCGAACAGCACCGGCTGGCCCTGATCGATGCTGGCCAGCTGCGCGGCCGCCTCGACGCGCTTACCGGGGAACTGGAAGGCGAGCGCGCGCGTGGCCAGCAGCACGCCGAGGCGGTCACCACACTGACCACGCAGGTCGCACGCGAAGCCGCCGTGTCAGCCAGCCGTGAGGCGCTTCTGGCAGAACGCGAAGGGGCCCTGGCCCAGGCACGCAAGGCCCTGTCCGAAGCGGGCGCGGAACTGCAGCAGGCACAGCAGCGCTATCAGCAGCTGCACGGTGAACACGCGCGTGCCCTGGCCAACCTGCAGCATTCGGAACAGGCCAGCACGGAGCTGCGCAGCTATCTTGAGACAGCCAAGGAGAAGCTCTCGGGCGCTTTTGCTGAACTGGCCGGCAAGGTGTTCGAGGAGCGTGGACAGCAGTTCGAGAAGAACGTGCGCCAGGCCACGGTGCAGTCGCGCGCGGATATCGAAGGCCTGCTCAAGCCGTTCGCCGACAAGCTGGGCGATTTCCGTACCCGGGTAGATACCCTGTATGGCGAAGAAGCCCGCCAGCGGGCCAGCCTGCTCGGCGCCGTGGGCGAACTGAAGACGCTGAACCAGGACATGGCCGCGCAGGCGTCCGCATTGACCAACGCCCTGAAGGGCAGTGCCAAGGTCCGCGGCGATTGGGGCGAACTGATGCTCGACAACGTGCTGCGTGGGTCAGGCCTGGAAGAGGGCGTGCACTACCAGCGGCAGAAGCATGCCGTGGACGATGACGGCGCACGCCTGCGTCCGGACGTGGTCGTGCAGTTCCCAGACGAACGCAGCGTGGTGATCGACAGCAAGGTCAATCTGATCGCCTGGCAGGAGGCGATGAACGCCGCCACGCCGGAGGCATCCGAAGATGCGTTGCGCCGCCATGCGGTCGCGCTGCGCCAGCACGTCAAGGATCTCGGCGAAAAGAACTACCCCAAAGCACTTGGCACCGAGACGCTGGACATCACCATCGCCTTCGTTCCCATCGAAGGTGCATTGTCTGCTGCACTTGGCGCCGACGGCAGCCTGCAGGCCTACGCCTTCGACAACCGCGTGGTGTTCGCTTCGCCCAATACGTTGATGGCCCTGCTGCGCGTGGCCGAGCGGCTGTGGACGCGTGACAAGGTGCAGAAGCAGGCACTGAAGATCAGTGAGGCAGGCGGGTTGGTGCTGGACGCTTTGACCGGCTTCCTGCAGGACTTCAGTGCCATGGGAAAGAAGCTGGATGATGCCGGCAAGGCGTACGCGGATGCTCGCAACCGTCTGATCGACTCGCCGCAGTCGGCCATCAGCCGTGCGCGCCGGCTTGCCGAACTGGGCAGCAAGGCCAAGCGCGCGCTGCCGCCAGAGCTGACCCCGGATCCGATGCAGCAGCTGACCGCTCCGGAGGACGGCGAAGAGACCTGAGCGCGCTGACACACCACCTGCACCACGCAATGCGTATGCTGGCGGCCTCGATCACCGCCTGCAGGTCCGACCATGCGCCTTCGCTTCCTTGCCAGCCTGGCCCTGGCTGCCGTGTTGTCGGCCTGCAGCAGCACGCCGCCGGCTGCCGATACGACGGTCCAAGTGGTCACGCCCGAGATCCCGGAAGCGACTGCCGCCTATCAGGAAGCGCGTGACGTCGATTGCAGTGCAGCCGGCGGCACCCTGCAGCCGCTGGGCCGCCTGCAGCGCGTGCAGTGCGTGATTCCCTATGCCGATGCGGGCAAGACCTGCAGCGGCAAGCGCGACTGCAGCGGCCAGTGCCTGGCCACCGCTGAAACCGAAGCAGGCGTGGTGGCGAGCGGCACCTGCCAGCGTGATGCCAGCCAGAACTTCGGCTGCCGCCAGCGCATCGAAGACGGCAAGGCACAGGGCACCATCTGCGTCGATTGAACGCCCGCGACGCATACGTGCAGCGCTATGCTGGTGGACCTTTCCACGGCATAGCCGGAGCCCCGCGTGAGCACCCCGATCCAGGATATTTCCCTCACCACCATCGACGGCCAGCCGTCCACCCTGGGCGACTACCAGGGCAAGGTCCTGCTGTTGGTGAACGTCGCTTCCAAGTGCGGCCTGACCCCGCAGTACGAAGGCCTGCAGGCGCTGTACGCGGAAAAGCAGGCACAGGGCCTGGAAGTGCTGGGTTTCCCGGCCAACAACTTCCTCGGCCAGGAGCCGGGCAGCGAGGCGGAAATCCAGCAGTTCTGCCAGCTGACCTACGACGTGACCTTCCCGATGTTCGCCAAGATCAGCGTGGCCGGTGAAGACACCCACCCGCTGTACCAGCAGCTGACCGCTGCCCAGCCGCAGGCGATCGGCGAAGGCCCGCTGCGCGAGCGCCTGGCCAGCAAGGAGATCCCGATCCACGCTGCACCGGCGGTGCTGTGGAACTTCGAGAAGTTCCTGGTCGGCCGCGATGGCAAGGTGGTCGCACGCTTTGCCCCGGACGTGGCCGCCGATGACGCGCGCCTGCGCGAGGCGATCGACGCCGCACTAGCCGCCTGATCGCATGGAGTCGGGCCCCTTTCCCACGGGAAAGAGATCCGACCCCGAGCCACGCACAAAAAAACCCCGCCAAGGCGGGGTTTTTCATGCGCGGACCAACGCGATCAGTTGGTCCAGTTCGGCATCGGCATGGCGTCCACCGGGATCGGCGAATTCTCATCCTCGCTGCCACGCTCGCGCTTGCCGCGCAGGTCGTTCTCGATCTGGTAGTTGCGGCGCTGCAGCCACGCATCGCGCACCAGCGCGTACTCATCCACCGCCGAGCTGCGCAGGTCGTCGACCGCCATCAGCTGCGCGCGGGTATCGACCAGCTGCAGGCCCTGCAGGCCGATGCGGACCTTGTCCTCTTCGATCGTGCGGATCGGCGACAGCGGCATGTCACCGGCCAGCCCAAACACATCGCGCACGGTACGCGGGCCGAAGAACGGCAGTTCCACGTAACGCGAACGGCGCCAGCCCCAGGCACCCAGGGTCTGCCCGAAGTCCTCGCGGCGGTTGGGCACCATCGCCTTGCTGGCCGGATCGAACAGGCCACCGATGCCCAGCGTCGAGTTCATCAGGAAGCGGCCGAAGGTATCCCACGCATCATCCGGGCGGCCCTGCAGCAGCTGGTTGACGATGGTGACCGGCGAACGGATGTTGCTGAAGAAGTTGCTCACGCCGGTACGCGCGAAGCGCGGCACCACGTGGGTATAGGCGGTGGCCAGCGGACGTGCGATCACGTTGTCCACGCCCACGTTGAAGCGGTGCACGCGGCGGTTCAGTGGCTCCCACGGGTCGTAGGCGGCGGTGGTGGCAGCGGTGCCGGCGTTGCCGTACAGCGCGTCGAAATCGTCGTCGCCACCGGGCGCAGCGGCGGCCGCGGCCGTGGCGGCATCGGTTCCGGCATCGGTTCCGGCATTCGTGGCCGGCGGCGGCGAGGCCGTCGCGTCGTCCATGGCGGCCGCCGGTGCCGCGTCAACCGTGCCGGCATCGGCAGCAGGTGCATCGGCCGGTGCGCTGGCCGGAACCACGGTGTCGGCCACCGGCGCATCGCTGCGCGCGGGCTTGCCGGCACAGGCGCTGAGCGCCAGAGCCAGGATCATCAGGGGAAACGCGCGTACGACGTTCATGTCAGCTCGCAGCAGAAGGTGCATTGAAATCCAGATCGGGCGACAGCCGGTAGGCTGCGCTCAGTTCGTTGAAACCGGCCGGAGTGCCGGAAATCGACAGCGGGTGGCCCTGGGTGCGGGCACGCGCGGCCAGTTCGGCCAGCAGCGCCAGGCCGGCGCTGTCCACGCGCTCGACCTCGCCCAGTTCCAGCCGTGCCAGCTTTGCCGGCAACGCCTGCAGCTGCGGCCACAGGGCGATCACCGCGGCACGGTCGAGCACCCCACGCAGGCGCAGGGTGTCGCCTTCCAGCAGCGCCAGCGGCTTATTTGCCATTGCCGGCCGGTCCGGCCTGCATGCTGCCGCTGCGCAGGTCGTTGGCTACCTGCTTGATGCCCTTCTGGCGCAGCGGCGCATCGAACTGGTTGCGGAAGGTCTGCACGTAGGAGATGCCTTCGATGTTGACGTCGAAGATCTTCCACTGGCCGTTGACGTTGCGCATCCAGTACTCGACCGGGGTCGGCTCGTTGCCGGCACGCACCAGTTCGGTGGCCACGCGCACGCCGCGATTGCCCGGCAGCGGGCTCTCGCCCTTCAGGCGGAAGCTCGGCTTGCCCTGGATGTTCAGCAGGGTCGAGCCGTAGCGCTGCATCAGGCTGTCGGCCATCGCATCGGCGAACAGCTTGATGTCGGCGTCGGAGGCGCCGCGGGCGTGCGTGCCCAGCACCAGGCGCGCGGCATAGTCGCGGTCGAAGGTGCGGGTCAGTTCGCTGTCGATGTAGCTGCGCAGGCTGGCCGGGTTGCCGGTGAACTCAGCGCGGCGCTGCTGCAGGGTCGACAGGATGCGGCTGCTGGCGTCGATGACGACCTTCCCGGCCTGGCCCTGCGGGGCGGTCACGGCGGGGGCGGTGGACTGCGCCTGGGCCAGGAACGGGGAAGCCAGCAGCAGCGACGAGGCCAGCAGGGCCGGGATCAGTTTCATCTTCATGGTTGCGGTTCCGTTGCAGGCGACTGCTCGCCATCGTTGGGTTTCTGGCCAGCGCCACCGGCGCTGCCACTGAACATGTACTTGCCGACCAGCTGCAGCAGGTCTACTGCTGGCTGGGTGAAGACGATCTCCTCACCGGGCTTCAGTACTTCCGGATCACCACCGGGCTGCAGACCGATATAGCTCTCGCCGAGCAAACCGCTGGTGAAGATGCCGGCGGAGGTGTCGGCCGGCAGGTCCTTGACCTTGCTGTCCATGCGCAGGGTCACGATCGATTCGAACTTCACCGGGTCCAGTTCGATCGAGGCGACCTGGCCGACGGTGACGCCGCCGATCTTCACCGGCGCCTGCTTGCGCAGCTGGCCGACCTGGGAGAAGCGCGCCTTCAGCTCGTAGCCCTGGCCGCCCCAGCTCCAGCGCTGGTTGGTCGAGGCCACGGCCAGCACCATCAGCGATGCCAGGGCCAGCAGCAGGAATGCGCCGACGGAGAATTCGAGTCTGGGACCGCGTATGGCCATGTGGATTACCTGATCGAGTCGTGGTGGCCGCGCGCCCTGCGCACCGCCGGAGGAGGGGTTAGGTGAACAACATTGCCGACAGCACGAAGTTGAACATCAGCACCAGCAGCGAGGCGTTGACCACCGCACGGGTGGTGGCCACCGAAGTACCTTCGATGGTCGGCTCGGCGTGGAAACCGACGTAGGACGCGACCAGCGCGGCGGTGCCGCCGAAGATCGCCGACTTCAGCATCGCCACGCCGAAGTCATCCCAGAAGTCCACGCTGTTGCGCAGCGCCGACCAGAACACGCCATTGTCCAGGCCCAGCACATGCACCGCTTCGAAGTAGCTGGCACTGATGGCCAGCGAACAGAAGATGCCGGTCAGCAGCGGTACGGTCAGCACCGCCGCCCAGAAGCGCGGGGCCACGGCCTTGGCCACCGGGTCGATGGCCATCAGCTCCAGCGCCTTGATCTGGTCGGTGGCACGCATCAGGCCCAGTTCGGCGGCGATCGAGCTGCCGGCGCGACCGATGAACAGCAGCGCGGTCAGCACCGGCGCCAGTTCGCGGTACAGCGACAGGCCGAGCAGGGTCGACAGTGCGTCGGCCGCACCGAAGGTGGTCAGCGTGCGATACCCCTGCAGGGTCAGCACCAGGCCGACGAAGGCACCGCCGACGGCGATGATCGGCAGCGAGCGCGCACCGATCTTGTAGATCTCGCGGGTCAGCTCGGCGAGGAAATCACGCGTGGGCAGCGAACCGCGCAGCACGGTCAGCGAGAACAGGCCGGCGCGGCCCAGCGAACGGGTGGCTTGCACGAACGGCATCAGGCAACCCTCGCGCGCGGCGCGGCATCAAACGGAATGGGGCCATCGGGCTGGCCGTGCAGGAACTGCCGCAGCAGCGGGTCCTGGCTGGACTGCAGCGCTTCGGGCGTGCCCTGGAACACGATGCCGCCATTGGCAATGGCGATCACCTGGTCGCAGATCGGCAGGGTCTCGTGCACGTGGTGGCTGACGATGATGCTGGTCAGGCCCAGGCTGTGGTTGAGGCGCTGGATCAGGCTCATGATGACCCCCGAGGCGATCGGGTCCAGCCCGGTCAGCGGCTCGTCGTAGATCATCAGCGGCGGGTCCAGGGCCAACGCGCGGGCCAGTGCCACGCGGCGCGCCATGCCGCCGGACAGCTCGCGCGGCCAGGCATCGGCGGCGGCCAGCAGGCCCACCGCGTGCAGCTTCATCTGCACCAGGCAGCGCAGCACTGCCGCCGGCAGGCGGGTATGGGTGCGCAGGGGCAGGGCGACGTTCTCGGCCACGGTCAGGTCGGTCAGCAGGCCATTGCCCTGCAGCAGCACGCCCACGCTCTTGCGCATCTCCAGCAGCGCGCCGCTGTCATGCGGGATCGGCTTGCCGAACAGGGTGACCTCGCCGGCAACCGGCCGCAGTTCGCCGGTCAGCGCGGCCAGCAGGGTCGACTTGCCGCTGCCGGACGGGCCCAGCACGGCGGTGATGCTGCCCCGCGGAACCTGCAGGGAAACGTCACGCAGGATCGTGCGTCCGCTCCGGTCGATGCGGACGTTGGACAACTGCACCAGACTGGAGGCGGAAGCCGACATGGGCACCATTAACGTTTTTTAGACATCGAAGGGTGGGGTCAGCCGGCTGAACATAAGCAGACTGGACGGTCCAGTATTGTGGCACGTCGCGGCCACCGGCAGGCCGGGACAATGTCCGGCGGCGCCGGAACAATCCATCGCAGCGCTCGCTGCGCGCCCCAGTGACGTGCGTCACCATTGAATACTGCCGGGCGTCCTGCACACTGTGCACGATGACCGACCCGTTCAGCGACTTCCGCCTCTATCACTCCAACTCGTTGGACGTGCTGGCCGCCCTGCTGGCCCGCAACGTGCGCACTCCGGTGCCGGGGCAGCCGCTGCTGGCGCCCGAGGTGGTGCTGATCCCGCAGGTGGCGATGCGTCGCTGGCTGCAGGCGACACTGGCGGCCGAGTACGGGGTCGCCGCCAACCTCGAGTTCCTCACCCCGGGTGAGTTCGTCGCACGGGCGCTCAACGCCAACGTCGATGGCGAAACCGACGACCTGGACGCCGCCGGCCTGCACTGGAAGCTGTACCAGGCGCTGCGCGACCCCGCGCTGCTGGCGCAGCCACCGATGCGTGCGCTGCAGGCCTATCTCGCCGGGGGTGACGCCCTGAAGCCGTGGGCGCTGGCCGGTGAACTGGCGTCGGTGTTCGAGAAATACCAGGCCTGGCGTCGCGACTGGCTGCTGCGCTGGGATGCCGGCGCCGACCCGGCCGACCCGCAGGCGATCCTGTGGCGGGCCATCGCCAAGGGCCGTGGTTACCGCGCGCGCCGCATCCAGGAGTACCTCGACCGTTTCGAAGGCCCGGACAAGCCAAAACCAAACGGCCTGCCGCCACGCCTGTCGGCGTTCGCCACGCTGAACATCTCGCCCGACGTGCTGCGGGTGATGGCCACCCAGGCGCGGGTCGGCGAGCTGCACTTCTATATGCCGACCCCGGTGCAGTCGTACTGGGGCGACCTGCAGACCCTGGCCGAGCGCCTGCGCAGCGGCGCACCCGATCCCTTTGGCGAAGCCGCCGGCGAGAACCGCCTGCTGGAAGCCTGGGGTGCGGCCGGCCGCGACTTCATGGCCGTGCTGGGCAGTTACGAAGTGGTGCACCCGGCCGGTGAAATCGCCGCGTACTCGGATCCCGAAGACGACACCCGCCCGACCCTGGCCGAGGGCGGGCTGGCCGACAGCCTGCTGCACCGCCTGCAGCGCGACCTGTTCCACCGCCGCGCGCTGCCCTCGGGCGAACTGCGCGAGGAGCCGCGCAGCGATGACCCCAGCCTGCAGGTGCATGCCTGCCACACCCGCCTGCGCGAACTGCAGGTGCTGCACGACCAGCTGCGCAGCCTGCTGCAGGACCCGCGCTTCGACCCTCCGCTGCAGGCCCGCGAGATCGCGGTGCTGGCACCGGACATCGATCCCTATGTGCCGTACCTGGAAGCCGTGTTCGGCGGCCGTGGCGGCGACGAGGAACACATCCCCTACGCGCTGGCCGACAGCAGCCCGCTGGCGGGCGAGCCGCTGGCCGATGTGTTCGTGCACCTGCTGTCGCTGCCGGTATCGCGGTTCGGTCTGAACGAGATCCTCGATCTGCTGGCCAGCGCGCCGCTGGCCGAGGCGGCCGGGCTGGAGGCGGTGGACTTCGACCGCCTGCATGGCTGGCTGCAGCAGGCCGGTGCGCGCTGGGGCATCGATGCCAATCATCGCGGCCAGCTGCAGGCACCGCGCGACGACGCCTACACCTGGCAGTTCGCGCTGGACCGCCTGCTGCTGGGCCACGCCACCGGCAGCGATGTCGATTTGGCCGGCGTGGCACCGTGGATCGAGCTGGAAGGCGGCGCGCTGGACGCGCTGGACCGGCTGCTGCGCCTGCTGCGCGTGCTGGCGCTGTACCAGCGGCGCCTCGGCGAGACCCTGACTCCGGCGCAGTGGCGGCAGCGCCTGCTGTCCCTGCTGGATGCGCTGCTGCCGGAAGCACCCAGTTCGCCCAACAGCCAGCGCGCGCTGGAGCGCCTGCGCAAGCTGCTCAACCAGTTCGCCGACGACGCCCGCAAGGCCGGCTTCGAGGACGGCGTACCGCCGGAGGTGGTGCGTGCGCATTTCGCCGGCGCGCTGTCCGAGGCCGATACGCGTGCGCCGCTGCTGACCGGCGGCATCAGCTTCGGCCGCATGGTGCCGATGCGCCTGCTGCCGTTCCGGGTGATCTGCGTGCTGGGCCTGAATGATGGTGACTTCCCGCGCCGCGACCCGGCCGCCGGCCTGAACCAGCTGACCGCCGAGCTGGACACGCCGCGCCGGCGCCCGGGCGACCGCTCCACCCGCGAGGATGACCGCTTCCTGTTCCTGCAGCTGTTCGCCGCCGCGCAGGACGTGTTCTACCTGAGCTACCTCGGCGCCGACCCGCGCGATGGCAGCGTGCGTGAGCCCTCGGTGCTGGTCAGCGAGTTGATCGACGCCGCTGCCGAGTACCACCAGGCGCCGGACGCGGCCAAACGTGCGTTCACCGTGCGCCACGCGCTGCAGCCGTTCTCGCCCGCCGCCTTCGGCGAGGGCGATCCGCGCCGCTTCAGCTACCGCCGCCAGTGGCACCCGGCCGCCGGGCGCATGGCCGGCCAGCGCGGCGGGCTGCAGCCATGGTTCGACGCCGCGCTGCCGCCGCCCGTGGACGATGCGGTGGAAACCGAAGTCGCCCTGGATACCCTGCGCCGTTTCCTGTGTGATCCGGCCGGGCAATTCCTGGCCCAGGCACTGGGCCTTCGCCTGGCCGACGATGTCGAGGAGGTGGACGACCTGGAGCCACTGGTGCTGTCCTCGCGCGGGCCGGAAAAACGCAGCGTGCAGGCCGCCGTGGTGCGCGCCACGATCAGTGGTGATGTCGAGCCGCTGTATCCGCGCCTGCGTGCGCGCGGCCTGCTGCCGTCGGGTGCGCTGGGCGAGCGCCAGTTCGAAGCCGAACGGCTCAACACCCGTCCCTACGCCAGCGCGATGCTGGGCTGGATGCAGGGGCAGCTGCTGGAAAGCCGCCGCTACGAAGTCGAGATCGACGGCGTGCGCCTGCACGGCCGCGTCGCCGACCGCCATCCTGAAGGCCTGGTGCGCCTGCGCGCCGGCACGCTCAACGGCAACGCGGTGATCCGCCAAGGCCTGGACTGGCTGCTGGCCAACGCGGCCGGCGATACGCTGCCGCTGGTGCAGTTCCACGATGCGGGTGATGCCGGCCCCGGCCCGCACATCCAGCCTGCACCAGGCGCGGCGGCCGCACGCAGTGCCCTGCGCGCGCTGCTGCAGCTGCGCCAGCGCGGTCTGCGCGAGCCGCTGCGCTTCGCGCCGTATACCGGCTGGGTGCTGTTCACCGCACCGGTGGAAAAACAACGCAGCGAAGGCTGGAAGCAGTGGCACGGCAGCGACCGCAGCTGGGGCGAAGCCAACAGCGATGCCTGGCAGCTGCTGCTGCGCGGCGCCGATCCCTTCGCCGATGACGACAGTTACGCCGACCTGCTGCGCAACAGCCAGGTGGTATTCGGCGCGGTGCGTGACGGGCGTGGCCCGGGTGGCACCGGCAAGGAGGCCGACGCATGAGCACCCCCGTGGATCCCTACCTGCTGTTGCCGCTGCAGGGCATCGGCCTGATCGAAGCCAGCGCCGGTACCGGCAAGACCTTCACCCTGGCCACGCTGTTCACCCGCCTGGTGGTGGAACAGGGCCTGCGCATCGGCCAGATCCTCGCGGTGACCTTCACCGATGCCGCCACCCAGGAGCTGCGCAAGCGCATCCGCGAGCGCCTGGCCCTGGCTGCGCGCCTGGTCGACCTGCCGCCGGCCGACGACGAGGCGCCCGATGCGCTGCTGACCCGGCAGGTGCTGCAGCGCCACCTCGACGAAGGTGGCGAGAGCGCTGCAGCGCTGAAGCGCCGCCTGCAGGTGGCCGCCGACGAGATCGACCTGGCCTCGATCTTCACCATCCACGGCTTCTGCACCCGCGTGCTGCGCGAACATGCGCTGGAGAGCGGGCACACCTTCGATCCGCCGGAACTGCTGGCCAGCGACCGCGAGCTGCTGGAGGAACTGGCCGCCGACCTGTGGCGCGTGCATGCCAACGACCCGGCCACGCTGGAGCCATTGCTCTGGCTGTGGTCGAACCCCGATGCGCTGGCCTCGGACCTGCGCGCGCTGCTGGCCTCGCCGCCGCTGTACCCACGCCCGCAGCCAGTGGCGGTGGAGGATCCGCGCCCGGCGCTGCAGGCCGCCGCGGCGGACCTGGCGATGGCCGTGCGCGAGCACGGTGAGCAGTTCTTCCTCGATCTGTGCGAGGCGGTCGACAACAAATGGATCAACGGCGTTTCCTACAAGCTGGGCTGGCTGCACCCGCTGGGTCGGCAGCTGCTGGCCTGGGCCGCGCGCGACGATACCGGCGAGCTGCTGAGCAGCGACCGCCTGCCGGCGCTGCTGGCCGATGCGCTGGTAGCAAAGACCAACAAGAAGTTTGTCGACCGCACGCCATCCTCGCCGCTGCAGGCACCGCTGGAGCGCTACGTGGCGCTGCTGGCCCAGCGCGAGCAGTGGCTGCGCGCTGCGTCGCTGAACTTCCTGCACAGCCTGCGCGAAGAAGCCACGCAGCGGCTGGCCATGCTCAAGCGCACGCGCCGCGTGCAGACCTACGACGATCTGATCGACGGCGTGGCGCAGGCGCTGGAGGGTTCGCAGCGGCTGGAGCTGGTGCGCAAGCTGCGCCAGCAGTACCGCATCGCCCTGGTCGATGAGTTCCAGGACACCGACGATCGCCAGTGGGGCGTCTTCCACACCGTGTTCGGCGATTCGCCGGAGGTGCAGGCACTCGGCCTGCCACCGGCGCTGTTCCTGATCGGCGACCCGAAGCAGGCGATCTACGGCTTCCGTGGCGGTGACATCCACACCTATCTGAAGGCCAAGCAGGCCGCGCGGCCTGCACCGCCGCTGGACCAGAACTTCCGCTCTCGGCCCTCGGTGCTGCGCGCGCTGCAGGCGCTGTACGACAACGGTGGCGATGATGCGTTTCTCGAGGCCGGCATCGGCTTCGAGCCGGTCCGCCCCGGTGGCGTGCGTACGGATGAAGACTACCTGCGCGACGGCACCGCGGCCCCGGCACTGACCCTGCGCGTGCTGCGCAGCGAAGGCGAAAAGGCGATGAGCGCCGACGCCTCGCGTGCCGCCGCGACCCAGGCCTGCGTCGCCGCCATCCACCAGACCCTGTTGGATGCGCGTGCCGGTACCGCCGTCCTGCGCGGCCGCCCGGTGCAGCCCGGTGATATCGCCGTACTGGTGCGTTCGCACCGTGAGGCGACGCTGGTGCAGCGCGCGCTGGCGGCGGTGGGCATCCCAGCGGTGGCGGCGGGCAAGCAGAGCCTGTTCTCCACCAGCGAGGCACGCGACCTGCGCGCGCTGCTGCTGGCCCTGCTGCAACCGGCTGACGAAGGTCGACTGCGTGCGGCGCTGGCGACGGTGCTGCTCGGCCAGCGGGCCAGTGCGATCGCCAACATGGAACGCGAGGGCGACCTGCAGCGCGCGTTCCAGGCGCAGCTGCTGCACTGGCGCGAGCGCTGGCAGCGCGGTGGCCCGTTCGCGGTGGTGGCCGATGTCTGCGCCGCACAGGGCGAACGCCTGCTGGCGCTGATCGATGGCGAGCGCCGCCTGACCAACTACCTGCAGCTGGGCGAACTGCTGCAGGAAGCCTCCGCGCAGGCGCTGGGCATGCATGGCCTGCTGGACTGGCTGCAGGGGCAGATGGCCAATGCCGACCAGAACGACGAGCAGCAGCTGCTGCGTCTGGAATCGGACGCGCGCCGCGTGCAGATCATCACCCTGCACAAGAGCAAGGGCCTGGAATACCCGCTGGTCTACCTGCCGTTCGTCGGCATCGACGGTGGCGCGCCGAACACTGCCGCGCACTGCACGGTGCACGTGGACGGCGAGCGCCAGCTGCACTGGAAGCTGGACAAGAACGAGGCCTGGGAAGTGGCCAGCGGCCAGCGCGAACGCGAGCAGCGCGCCGAGGATGCGCGCCTGCTGTACGTGGGACTGACCCGCGCCGAGCATGCGCTGTGGATCGCCATCGGCGATCTCGCCGGGCTCGGCAAGACCCGCCTTGCGCCGCTGCTGGGCGACCTGCAGGCGCTGCACGCACATAGCGATGTGCACATCGACGACAGCGAGCCGGTGCTGCGGCTGCCGCAGCTGCCGGTTGAACAGGACGGCGAACTGCCGGCCGTGCGCAGCCTGACCCGGCGCGTACCGCACGACTGGTGGGTGTACAGCTTCACCCAGCTGGCGCATGCCGATGCCGGTGACGACGTCGAAGCGGCGGCCACCGAACTGCCGGCACCGGCCGCCGACGAACCGGCGGGTGCGGAACTGCCGCTGGAACCAGCCCTGCCCGAACCCGCAGCTGCCGACGCCGCACCCCTGGACCCGCGCTTCATGGGCAGCCGCTTCGGCAACGTCCTGCACGAGGCGCTGGAGAACGTTGATTTCGCCGCCTGGGGCGGCTGGAGACCCGACCAGCCCGCGCCCGAAGGCCAGGCCGACCTGCTGCGCAAGGCGCTGCACGACGAAGGCTATACCGACGAGGACCTGGACGATGGCGTGGCGGTGCTGGTGCCGCTTGTCGGCCATACGCTAACGGTCGCGCTGCCCGAGGGCGGTGCCCTGCACAGCCTGGGCGAGGGCGAGCGCCGCGCTGAAATCGAGTTCCACTTCGCCATCGAACCGACCGCCGTGCCCGCGCTGCTGCAGCTGCTGCACGCCCACGGCATTTCCAGCGCGCGCCGCGGCTTCGGCCTGCGCCGCCGGCTGGAAGGGCTGATGACCGGCAAGATCGACCTCACCTACGTGCGCTATGGGCGCTGGTACGTGCTCGACTACAAATCCAACCGGCTGCCGGGCTACAGCCCGGACCTGCTGCAGATCGCCATGCGCCACAGCGAATACGACCTGCAGGCGCTCATCTACACCGTGGCCCTGCACCGTTGGCTGCGCTTCCGCCTGGGCCGCAGTTACGACTACGCGCGCGACATGGGCGGCATCCGCTACCTGTTCTGCCGTGGCCTGGATGGCAATGGCAACGGCGTGCACGTGGACCGCTTCGCGCCGGAACTGGTGGATGGACTGGACGCGCTGTTTGCCGGCGGCGACGCCGCCCATGCCGACCTGGTCGCGCGTGCCGTTGGAGCCAGCGCATGAGTGCCACCCTGCTGCAGCAGCTGTACCGCGGTGGCCACCTGCGCACCCTCGACCACGCCCTGGCCACCAGCCTGCGGCGGCTGCGCGAGGACACCCCCGATGGTGTGGCGGTTGCCGCCGCGCTGGCATCGCTGGCGGTGTCACAGGGGCATGCCGCCTTCGATCCGTCACAGCCGCAGCGCCTGCTGGAAGGCTTCCAGGCCTGGCCCGCGCCGGCGCAGTGGCTGGCCCAGCTGCAGGCATCGCCGTGGGTGGCGCAGCCGGAGGATCCCGAAGCGGCCGCCGATGAGGCACCGCTGGTGCTGGAGAACGGGCTGCTGTACCTGCGACGTTACCGCGAATACGAGCGGCAGCTGGCCGCCGGCCTGCAGCGCATCGGCCGGCACCCGTTGCCGGCGCCGGACATGGCGGCGCTGGCGCCGTTGTTCGCGCGCCTGTTCCCCGTTGCCGCCACCCAGGAAGACCACCAGGCGCGTGCCGCCGGCGTGACTCTGCGCCACCCGTTGGCGCTGGTCACCGGCGGCCCCGGTACCGGGAAGACCACCACCATCGCGCGCCTGTTGCTGCTGCTGGCCGCGCAGGCCCTGCATGCCGGCGAGCCGGTGCCGCAGGTCGCGCTGGCCGCACCGACCGGGCGCGCCGCCGAGCGCATGGCCGAAAGCCTGCGGCTGGCTGTGCAGCGCCTGCAGGAGGAAGGCCTGGACCCGGCGCTGTGCGCGGCGCTGCCGAGCACCGGCACCACCCTGCATCGCCTGCTCGGTGTCATTCCCGATTCGCCGCGCTTCCGCCATCACGCCGACAACCCGTTGCCGGTGGACGTGGTGGTGGTGGACGAGGCCTCGATGATCGACCTGCCGCTGATGGCCAAGCTGGTCGATGCCATCGCCAGCGGCACGCGGCTGATCCTGCTGGGTGACCCGGATCAGCTGCCCTCGGTGGAAGCAGGCGATGTGCTCAGCGCCATCCTGCGTGCCAGCGGCGATGGCAGCGGCACCCGTGCCGATGACGCGCAGGCTTTGCACGGGCTGCTGGCCGCGCCGACCCTGCAGCCGCAGGCCGCGCCACGCGCCTTCGCCGGCCGTCGCGTGCAGCTGCAGCGCGGCTACCGGCAGAGCGATGCCCTGCAGCTGGCACCGCTGGCGCAGGCGGTGCGTGAAGGTGACAGCGGCACCGCGCTGGCCCTGCTGCGCAGCGGCAGCCTGTCCGGGGTCAGCTTCCACGAGGACGATGCCGACCCGCTGCGTGGCCAGCGCGAGCACCTGCTTTCGCACTGGCGCGCGCTGGCCGAGGCCGAAGACCCCGGCCGCGCGCTGCAGCAGGCCGGTCGCCTGCGCGTGCTGACCGCCCTGCGCGAGGGCCCGCAGGGCGCACGCGGGCTCAACAGCCGCATCGAACAGCTGCTGGCCGGCAACACGCCCGGCTACTTCCAGGGTCGCCTGCTGCTGGTGACCGAAAACAGCTACCGCCATCGCCTGTTCAACGGTGACATCGGCATCTGCCTGCGCGATGCCAGCGGGGCGATGGTGGCCTGGTTCCCCGGCGACAGCGTCGATCAGCCGCGCGCCTTCCACCCGGCCGCACTGCCCGCGCACGAAAGCGCGTTCGCGATGACCGTGCACAAGGCACAGGGCTCGGAGTTCGATGAAGTGTGGCTGCAGCTGCCGCGGCAGGACAGCCGCGTGCTGTCGCGCGAACTGGTCTACACCGGCCTCACCCGCGCCCGCCAGCGCCTGCATGTGGCCGGCAGCGAAGAAGTGCTGGTGGCCGCGCTCAAGCGGCATGCCAGCCGCCTGGGTGGCCTCGCGTGGCGGCTGGGCGCCGAAGCCGGGTCGGATCCGGTTCCCCACGGGCTCTGACCCCCATCCACGCATGGCGTGGAGCTACTGGCAACTGCGGCTGTTGGCAGGAGTCGACCGTCGGTCTACACATCTGTCAGACATCGATATCCGACCCCGTGCCGACCAACGGTCGGCACCCACCAAAGCAGAACGCCGTTCCAACAGAGCGTTCCCCGCAACCGGACCCCCCCGCCATCCCACGGATAGCCAGCTTTTGACGTTGACGTTGACGTTGCATCGAGCAGGTGCAGGGCGCAGCCCTGCCGCCACCCTCACTCCGCGATCAACACCAGCCCATCCGGGAACACGATCGCCGCCTCATCCGCACTCAGATCGAAGAACCCCACGCCATGCTTCTCGGCCAGGTCCTGCACGCGCCCATGCGCACGCTCTGCCACCGAATACGCGAATGCGCCGTAGATCACCGCGCGGCCGACGCTGTAGTCGGTCACCTCGGCTCGGTCGTCATCGTCGTTGCTCAGCGGCCCGTTCATCGGCGGGAAGTCCTGTGCCATCTCCGCGAACCACGCCTGCAGCGCCGGGCTGCTCACCGCCGGATCGTCGTACTCGTGGTTTTCGCCCCACTGCACCTGCTTCTCGAACCAGGCGATGAAGGCCGCTGCTTCGCGTGGTGCAGCGCTGGGCTCGAACACCATCATGTCGTAACTCATTGAACCGTCCTGTTGTCGGGGCGAGAGGCCGCCGGGCATGGCCCGGCGCTATAGCTCATTATTGCGCCGCGCCCCGCGGATCGTTCGCGATGCCACGGTAGCGCCGGGCCGTGCCCGGCGGATCGCGTCACACGGACGGCGCAGCAGTGTCCGCCAAGCCCGGCGCCAACGCCTTCGCCTCGGGGAACAGCGCGAAGCGCAGGCCGATCAGACCCATCAGCGCCTCGTCGCGTGCCTTGCAGGCACCTACGCCACCGACCCGGCCCAGCGACGTATCCAGGCGCTCGCGCAGTGCTTCGGCGGCGGCAATCGGACGACGTGCGGCAATCTGCCGACGGTAGTGCGCGGCGATTTCCTCCAGGATGTGCTCGACCGCCTCGCGACTGCGCTCCGGCAGCTCCAGGCGGGCACGGCGCAGCTGCAGGATGTTCAGGCCGATGCGCGCTTCGTTGAGCATGTCCACCGAGGCGATGTCGCTGCCTTCCGGCGTCGCCGCCAGGCGCGGGGCGAGCAGGCCCAGCAGGTCGAGCATGCGTGCGGCGAAGCGCTGGCGGTCCTGCTGGCCGCGCCCTTCGGCGGCTTCGGCCAGCGTGGTCCAGCCCTGCCGCACCAGCCGGCGCGCGGTCCACTCGGCACCCACCGAACGGAACAGGCGGGTCATCACCACCGCGAAGCCAATGCCGATGAACATCGCGATGGACGAGTTGAGGAAGCTCTGGATGTTGGCGCTGTAGGTGTTCTGCAGGCTCAGCAGCGCGGCCAGGTTCACCGTCAGCGGCAGCGCGAACAGCGCGCTCTTGGGGTGGTGCAGCAGCAGGCCCAGCGGCAGGAACGCCAGCGCAAGCACCAGGGCCAGCAGGCTGAAGTCATGCACGGCCGGGAACACGCCGAACAGATACACGCCGGCCACCAGCGAAGCGACGATGGCCCAGACCAGGAACGAGACCATGCTCGGCGCCGGGTCGTCCTGCGCGGCAAAGAACGCGGCCGCCACCGCCGCCATCATCGCGCCGTTGCCGCCGCCTTCCCAACCCAGGCCGATCCACAGCACGCAGTAGCTCATCAGCGCCACGCCGGCACTGAGCGCGGAGAACAGCGCCATGCCGTAGTCCACGTGCTTGTCGGTGGCTACCCGCTCGGTGCGGATGCGGTAATGGGCGCGGTCCAGCGGCGCGGTGCCGTGGTCGATGGCGTGTTGCAGGGTGCGGCAGTCCTGCCACAGGTCCACCAGCTCCTCCAGGCGCAGCAGCAGACTGGCCAGCTGCAGGTGCTGCAGGTCGCTGTCCACCTGCGGCTTCAGCGCGCTGATGCGCGCACGCAGGCGGGCGTAATCGCTGGCACTGGCGGGCGTATCGATCCAGTCGTGGATGTCATCGACCAGCGCCGGCAGGCCCTCGGGCAGCGTCTGGCCCTCGCTGCGCAGCGCGCTCAGGCGGTCGGCAATCGACGACAGCACCGGCAGCAACAGCAGCATGCGCTCGCGCAGGCGTTCCATCGAAACAGCAGAGCCCGCATGGCGCGGATCATCGCGGCGCAGGAACTCGATGAGCGCCTCGAACTGCACCAGGTCGGCGGCCAGCCGGTTGCGCGGGGCATGTGCGCGGCCACGCTCGAGGATCTGCCTGCACCACTGCGCGGCATCCTCCATCCAGTTGCCGATGCGGGTGCGCAGCATCGGCTGCACCGAGGCCGGGAACAGCAGCGACGCGGCCAGCACCGCCACCACCGTGCCGAGGATGATCTCCTCGCTGCGCGCCACCACCGTGTCGAAAATGGTTTCCGGCGAGGTCACCGCCGGGAAGCCGATGAAGGCGGTGGTGTAGCCGGCCAGCAGGAACGCGTAGCCGCGCGGGCCACGGTTGAGCAGGGCCAGGAACAGGCAGCCTGCCAGCCAGATCGACATCGCCGCGCTCAGCACCATGGGCGTTTCCACCAGTGCCGGCAGCACCAGCAGGGTGGCCAGGCCGGCCACCAGGGTGCCGGCGATGCGGTACACGCCCTTGGCCCGGGTCGGGCCCAGCAGCGGCTGGCTGACGATGTACACCGTGCCCATCGCCCAGTACGGACGCGACAGGTTGCCGGCCATGGCGATGTACAGCGCGGCCACCGCGGCCAGGTAGGTCTTGATCGAGAACAGCCACGCCTGGCGGTCGGTCAGCGCGTTCATGGCTTACTTCGCCGTGGCCTGCGCGGTGGCGGGGGCTGCCGATGCGACCGTGGTCTGCCAGCCGCCACCCAGCACCAGGAACAGATGGATCTGGTCGCGCGAGACCTGCGCCTCGGCCGCGGCCAGAGTGGCATCACTGGTCACCAGGCTGCGGTCGGCATCCAGGCTGGACAGGTACGGGGTGCGCCCGGCCTGGTACAGCCGGCGGTTCTGCTCGGCGGCCAGCGCAGCCTGCTGCTGGGCTTCGCGCAGCGACTGCAGGCGGCGCAGGTCCTGCGCGTAGCGGTCCAGTGCGGTCTGCGTCTCGCGCAGGGCCTGCAGCACCGCATGGTCGAACTCGGCCAGCGCGGCGTCGGCACCGGCTTCGGCGGCGTGGATGCGGGCGTGGGTGCCCGAGGACGGCAGCGTCCACGAGATCAGCGGGCCGATCGACCACTGCTGGGTCATCGGCTGGCCGAAGTCTTCCAGCAGGCCGGCGGCACCCAGCGAGGCACCCAGACGGATATCCGGGTACAGCTCGGCGGTGGCCACGCCGATGCGTGCGGTGGCCGAGGCCAGCTTGCGCTCGGCCTGGCGGATGTCGGGGCGACGCTGCAGCAGGGCGCGGCCATCACCCACCGGCAGCGGCTGGGCCAGGCGCGGCGCGTCGGCGCAGTCGATCACGCCGGGCGGCAGCTGGCCGGGGGTCTGCCCCAGCAGCGCGGCCAGCGAATAGGCCGCAGCCGAGCGCTGCGCGCGCAGCGGCGGCAGTGCGGCTTCCAGCAGGGCGACCTGCGCGTTGGCGCGGGCCAGCTCCGGCGGCGTGCCGCGGCCGGCACTGATCAGGCGCTGGGTGACCGAGCGGCTGCGCTGCTGCAGCTGCAGCGAATGCTCGGCCACGTGCAGTTCGTGGTTGGCGTGGCAGATTTCCAGGTAGCTGTCGGCCACCTGGGCCACCACGCTCACCTGCGCCAGGTCGCGTGCGGCGGCCACCGACTGCTCGTCGGCGCGGGCCGCTTCGGCACCGCGCTTGAGCTTGCCGAACAGATCGAACTGGTAGCTGACCGCGAACTTGCCGTCGGCCAGGTTGATCACCGGCAGCTCGAGTTCCTGCAGGAAGGCTTCGGCCGACAGCTGCGCGCGACTGACGCCGGCTTCGGCTTCGTACTCGAAGCCACCGGCATCCATCGCCTGCTCGTACACGGCGGCGGCACGGCGCAGGTGCGCATCGGCGGCCTTCAGCTCGACGTTGTCACGCAGTGCCTGGGTGATCAGGCCATCCAGCACCGGATCGTTGTACAGCGACCACCAGCGGTCGGGCAGCGCCTGGTTGGCGGCGACGTCCGGGTTCTGGGTGTCGATGAAGGCGGCATTGGCCTCCGGGCGTTTGAAGGCCGAGCCTTCCGGCAGGGCGTAATCCGGGCCGACGGTCTTGCAGGCCGCCAGGCTGGCCAGCGCAGCGATCAGGCCGAGACGGGGCAGGGGGGTATTCACAGGCCCGCCTGTGTCGGCGTGGTGCCGGCCTTGTCTGCGTGCTTCCTGCTGTTGGTTTCGACCGTCACCGTGGCGGTACGGCCGGCGATCAGTTCCACGCCCCGGGGTACGTCATCGATGGCGATGCGCACCGGGATGCGCTGCGCCAGCCGCACCCAGTCGAAGGCCGGGGTCACGTTCGGCAGCAGCGTGCTGCCGTTGCTGCGGTAGCGGTCCTCGATGCCGGCGGCGATGCTTTCGACGTGGCCGCGCAGCGCGGTCGATTCGCCCATCAGGCGGATGTCCACGGCCTGCCCGGGCGCCACGCCGCGCAGGCGGGTTTCCTCGAAGTAGCCATCGATGCGGAACGAGCCGGTATCCAGCAGCGCCAGCACCGGCTTGCCGGCCACCACGTAGTCGCCCACGCGCATGGTGCGGTCGTTGACCCGGCCGTCAGCCGGCGCGTGCACTTCGGTGCGTGCCAGGTTCAGATCAGCCAGGTCGACCGCGGCCTGGGCGGTGGCCAGCGACGCCTGCGCGGCCTGCAGCTTGGCGCGGCGCACTTCGGCGTCCTCGGCGGCCACCAGGTCCTGCAGGCTGCGGTCGCGGCCGATCTCGCGGCGCAGCTGCGTCACCGAGGCCTGGCGCTCGGCCAGGCTGGCCTTGGCCTGCTCCAGCGCGATGCGGTAACGGGCGCGGTCGATCACGAACAGTACGTCGCCCTTCTTCACCGCCTGGTTGTCGGCCACGTTCACCGATTCCACCAGGCCGGACACATCGGGGGCCACCTGCACCACGTCGGCGCCGACATGGGCATCGCGGGTCCACGGCTCATCCATGTAATAGACCCACAGCTGGCGCAGGACCAGCAGGGCCACGATCACCGCCGCGCTGGTCAGCAGTATGGGAAGGGTCTTCTTCACGATCTTGTTCACGATTGCATCCAACGCAGGAGGTGGAACAGCAGGCCGAGCACGATCCCGTACAGCGCCAGGTTGAACAGCGCCGGATGCCAGACATGGCGGTAGGCACCTGCACGCTGCAGCAGCGCGTGCAGGCCGCTGTTGACCAGGTAGGCCAACAACATCAACCCGAGCAGGGTCGGGACGAACACTCCGTGGAGACTGAATTCACCGGGCATCGGTAGGGGGGCGAGATGGGGGAGGGGAGGGCAACACACAGGACAACGGCAACGGGCAAAAGCCGCTGGCGCCTGCACGGCAGCGGCGGTGTTTCAAGGACAACGCGCTTACGTGATGCGGTCGGCCGCCTCGGCCAGCAGGCGCCATGCCTTCAGCACGGCCTGCAGTTCATCCATGGAAAGTTCGCCGAACACGTCCTGGCGCAGGCCGATGAGCTGTTCTTCCAGCTCGCGCACCAGCGCCTGTCCCTCGTCGGTCAGCCACAGCAGGTTGGCGCGGCGGTCGCTGGCGTCGCTTTCGCGGCGGACCAGGTCGCTGGCGCACAGCTTGTCCAGCAGGCGCACCAGGGACGGGCCTTCCATGCCCAGCTGCTGGGCCAGTGCCACCTGGCGGATACCGCCGCCGGAGCGGCCGATCATCAGCAGGGGCATGGTGCAGGCGGTGGAGATGCCGTAGCTGCCAAGCCGGCTGTCGGCCAGGCGCTGCCACTGCCGTCCTGCATAGAGCAGGCCGGAGCTGAGCTGCATCTGCAGCCGGGTACGGTCGTCGAGGGGTCGGTCCATAAGAGATAGATAGGATACTACTAATTTCATTCCTATCAATAGTTCTTGCTGAATGGTTGATTGGGGGGTGTACTGAGGAAAGCGTTGCGCCTGCTGGTTGTCGGTGGGCTGCGGGGGGGGGGGGGGGGGGGGGGCGGCGCGCAACAGCCCCCTCGCCGCAGCGGGGGGGCCCGCGCGCCGCCCCCCCCCCCCCCCCCCCCCCCCCCCCCCGCGGCCGGGGGGGCCCCGCCCCCCCCCCCCCCGCCCCCCCTCCAGACCGATAGCAACAACGCGCCGGAAGCCCCCCCGATGAACCGTCCCCACAGGACGACCCACCCCCCGGTCGGGTACGATGCTCGCCCCCCGTTCGGGACGCTGTACGCAATGAGCAAGAACAACGAAAAGGCCGCCCCGCAGAGCGATGTGACCCAGGACCAGGCCGAGGATGCGGTGCGCACCCTGCTGCGCTGGGCCGGCGAGGACCCGTCCCGTGAAGGCCTGCTGGATACCCCGCGCCGTGTCGCCGAAGCCTATGGCGACTGGTTCAGCGGCTACCGCGACGACCCGCGCGCCTACATGGAGCGGACCTTCGAGGAAGTGGCCGGCTACGACGAACTGATCGTCCTGCGCGACATCGAGTACGAAAGCCACTGCGAACACCACATGGCGCCGATCATCGGCCGCGTGCACGTCGGCTACCTGCCGGCCGGCAAGGTGGTGGGTATCAGCAAGCTGGCCCGCGTCGTCGAAGCCTACGCCCGCCGCTTCCAGGTGCAGGAAAAGATGACCGCGCAGATCGCCCAGTGCATCCAGGATGTGCTGCAGCCGATCGGCGTCGGCGTGGTCGTCGAAGGCGCCCACGAATGCATGACCACCCGCGGCATCCACAAGCGCGGCGTCAGCATGGTCACCTCCAAGATGCTGGGCAGCTTCCGCGACGACGCGCGTACCCGCGCCGAGTTCCTGCGCTTCATCGAAGTGGGCGGCAGGCGCTGAGCCGCTTGCCCGCACCGCGCCGGCTCCGCGTGGCCGGCACGTCCACGGCTGCCCCCGCGGCGGCCGTGCATGGCTGCCCGCAGCCTTCTGCGTCCATGAATCCCTTCGCTGCATGAAGCACCGCGAACGTATTGCCCGTTACCGCCATCTGCGCGAACAGCCCCAGTGGAAGCTGCTTGCCGCCGACCACGCCCCGGAAATCATCGGCCTGCTGCAGGGCCTGCTGATGGAGGGCGAGCGCACGCTGCCGTCCTCGGTACTGAACGAGCGCCTGCAACGCGCGCTGGATCAGCTGGCCGGCGACGAACTGTCGCGTGAGCTGCCGCGTACCGCCCAGGCCTACATCGCCCACTGGCTGGCCCAGGGTTGGCTGGAACGCCGCCTGCCCGAAGGCGCCGACCAGGAGCAGTACGAGCTGTCGACCCAGGCGCTGCAGGCGATCCGTTTCGCTGACAGCCTGGAGCAGGCCCGCGTGGCCGCTACCGAAAGCCGCCTGGCGCTGGTCATCGAGCAGCTCTCCGCGCTGGCCGCGCAGACCGAAGCCGATCCGGATGCGCGCCTGTCCGCGCTGCACGACGAGCGCGACCGCATCGATGCCGAGATCGCCCGCGTCGGCGCTGGCCGCGTGGTCGCCCTCGACGGCAAGCGCGCGCTGGAACGCACCCGCCAGATCATCGGCCTGGCCGACGAACTGACCGAGGACTTCCGCCGCGTGCGCGATGACTTCGAGCAGCTCAACCGCGATTTCCGCGAACGCATCATCGACGACGAAGGCGAGCGCGGCGACGTGCTGTCGCAGTTGTTCGAAGGCGTCGACGTCATCGGCGAAAGCGATGCCGGCCGCAGCTTCCAGGCGTTCTGGCGCCTGCTCAACGATGCCGAACAGAGCGCCCAGCTCGACGCCGCGCTGGAGGCCGTGCTCGCGCGCGGCTTCGCCCGTCGCCTGGACCGCAACGAACGCAATTTCCTGCGCGGCTTCACCAGCACCATGCTGGAACGCGGCGGCCAGGTGCACGACGTACTGCAGAACTTCGCGCGCAGCCTGCGCGGCTTCGTGCAGAGCCGTGGCTACCTGGAACAGCGCCGCCTCAACCAGCTGCTGAAGCAGGCGCAGTCCGAAGCACTGGCCCTGCGCGATGATTTCCCCGCCCAGCGCAGCATCGGCCGCGATCTGCAGCTGACCACCAGCCGCCTGCGTTCGTGGTCGCAGTGGAAGCTGCACGACCCGCGCAGCGCCCAGGTCGATGGCAACGTCGAATACAACGATGCGGCCGCCATCAGCCTGGAAAGCGTGGGCGACCTGGTGGCCTCGTCGGAAATCGACTTCCGTACCCTGCGCCGCGACCTGCACGAGCTGCTGGATGCGCAGCCACGCCTGAGCATCGCCGAAGCCCTGGCACAGCGCGAAGCGCCGCAGGGCCTGGGCAGCGTCATCGGCTACCTGTCGCTGGGCACGCGCTTCGGCAACGTGGTTGCCGGCGAGCAGGAGCTTGCGCAATGGCGCGGCGGCGACGGCCAGGTGCGCCGCGCACGTATTCCGCTGGTTTGGTTCACCCAGGAGAGACGCCATGAGCTGGCATGAAGATCCCATCGAAGCAGCGGCACCCGACCTGGTCGAAGACGCCTACGAGGCCGAACCGGCACCGGTTGCCGCACAGCCGCGCCGTGGCAACGACGTCTATTACATGGGCGATACCGGCCGCCTGCCGCTGGATGCGCGCCGCGCGCTGTGCCAGCTGCTGATCGGCCCCAGCATCGACCAGCTGCGCCACGCCAAGCTGTGGCCGGCGCTGATCCGCAGCGAAGCCGCAATCCGCTCGTCACTGGCCGACCTGTTCCTGGAACTGGTGCTGGACCGTGACAGCGGCGTGGCCTTCACCCGCCAGGCCGACACCGAAGACGTCGATGCGCCGGTGCTGCTGCGTACCTCGCCGCTGACCTTCATCGATTCGGTGCTGCTGCTGTACCTGCGCCAGCAGCTGGCCGAGGCCGATGCGCGCGGCAACCGCGCTGTCGTCGCCGATGCCGAGATGGCCGAAGCGCTGGCCATCTACGAGAAGAACCTGTCCACCGACCGCGCCGGCTTCAACCGCCGCGTCGCCTCGGCCGTGCAGAAGATGAAGGACAACCACATCCTGACCCGCCTCGGCGGCCAGGAAGACCGCCACGAAGTCTCGCCGGCGCTGAAGCTGATGTTCTCCGCCGAAGACGTGTCCCAGCTTTCGGCGGTGTACCGCCAGCTGCGCGAAACCCCGGCTGCAGAAGCCTGAGAGACCCGAGCACCGCATGGCCATTTCCAAGCACACTCCCGCCCTGTTCAATGAAGGCCTGCCGGACCCGCGCCTGCAGCAGTTCCGCATGCGCCGCCTGCAGGTGCACAACTGGGGCACCTTCAACGGCCTGACCGAAGTGCCGATCGCCGAGCGCGGCTTCCTGTTCGTCGGTCGTTCCGGCTCGGGTAAGTCGACCCTGCTCGATGCGATGTCCGCGCTGCTGACGCCGCCGGCCATCGTCGACTTCAACGCCGCCGCGCGTGAAGCCGAGCGCAGTGGCCGCGACCGCAACCTGGTCTCCTACGTGCGTGGCGCGTGGGCCGACCAGCAGGACAGCGGCACCGGCGAGATCGCCACCCAGTACCTGCGCAAGGGCGCGACCTGGACCGCCTTGGTGCTGGAATACCGCGCCGGCGATGGTCGCGTGGTGTGCCTGGTACGCCTGCTGTGGATCTCCGGCAACGGCACCTCGGCCGGCGACGTGCGCAAGCACTACATGATCGCCGAGCGCCCGTTCGACATCGCCAAGGACCTCGGCGGCTTCGACCTGGACCTGCGCAAGCTGAAGCAGAAGCTGGCCGACATCCACCACTTCGATACGTTTTCCGGCTACGCCGAGCGCTTCCGGCACCTGCTGGGCATCGACAACGAGATGGCGCTGCGCCTGCTGCACAAGACGCAGTCGGCGAAGAACCTGGGCGACCTCAACGTCTTCCTGCGCGACTTCATGCTGGACACACCGCGCACCTTCGATGCCGCCGAGCGCCTGGTCAGTGATTTCGCCGAACTCGACGGTGCGCACCAGGCCGTGGTCACCGCCCGCCGCCAAGTGGAAACCCTGCTGCCGGCGCGCGGGCACTACACCGAACTGAAGCACATGCATCGCCAGCGCGGCGATGACGAGACCCTGAAGCTGGGCATCGACAGCTTCCGCGAAAGCCGCCGCCAGCTGCTGATCGAAGCGCGCCTGCGCGAGATGGACGTGCGCGACCGCGGCCTGCTCGGCGAAGAAGCCCAGCGCCGTGCGGCGCTGGACAACCACACCGAACGCCTGGCAGAGCTGGAACTGCAGCGCCGCCAGCAGGGCGGTGAGCGCATCGAGGAACTGGAACGCGAACAGGGCCGCGCCGAAGCCGAGCGCGACCGTCGCCTGGCCAAGCAGGCGCAGGCCCGCGAGGCCGCGCGCCACCTGCAGGCCGAGCTGCCGGAAGACGCGCACGGGTTCTCCGAACTGGTCGAACGCGCGCAGAACGAACTGCAGGACCGCCAGCGCGCTTCGGCGGCGCTGGACGATGCGATCAGCGAACGGCTGGGCGGCAAGCGCGATGATGAACGTCGCTTCGGCGAAGTGCGTGGCGAACTGGAAGCGATGCAGCGCACGCCGTCCAGCATTCCCGCACCGATGCAGAAGCTGCGCGCACGCCTGGCCGAGGAAACCGGCATTTCCGAAGCCTCGCTGCCCTTCGTCGGCGAACTGATCCAGGTCCGCACCGAGGAGCAGAACTGGCAGGGCGCCATCGAGCGCGTGCTGGGCGGATTCGCGCAGTCGCTGCTGGTGGACGACAAGCACTACAACGAGGTAGCCGACTGGGTGAACCGCACCCACCTCGGCATGCGTTTCACTTACTACCGCGTGCGTCGCAACGACGATGCGTTCGCCCGCGAACCGTCCGCGCGTTCGCTGCTGCACAAACTGGAACTGCGCGACCACGCCTTCGAGGGCTGGCTGCGCCGCGAGCTGGGCAAGCGCTTCGATTACGAATGCGTCGATGCCAAGCAGCTGCGCAACGTCGACCGCGGTATCACCCGCGAAGGCCAGGTCAAGCATCCGGGCGACCGCTTCGAGAAGGATGACCGCAGCGCGGTGAACGACCGCCGCCGCTGGATCCTCGGCTTCAACAACCGCGACAAGCTGGTCGTTTTCGAGCGCGAAGCGCAGGAACTGGCCAAGCGCATCGCCAGCTGCGATACCGATATCGCCAGCCTGCGCGGCCAGCGTGACCGCGACAACGAACGCCGCCTGGCCTGCCATGAGCTGATCGGCATCCAGTGGAACGAGATCGACGTGGCCGCGCCGCAGCAGCGCCTGGCCGATATCGAAGCCACCCTGCGCGACCTGCGCGAAGGCAACGCCGACCTCGCCCGCCTGGCCAAGCAGATCGACGCCGTGCGCGCCGATATCGAGCAGGCCCGCCGTACCTATGAAGACACCCGCGTCGAGCGCGGCCAGCTGGTGCGCGAACGCGACCGCCTGGACCGTGCCCGCCAGCAGAGCCGCGCCCTGGTGCTGCCGGCGCTGGCTGAGGACCAGGAAGCCGGCCTGGCCGAGCGCCTGCAGGAGCAGGGTCCGCTCAGCCTGGAAACGCTGGAAGCGCACATGCGCCAGGTCAGCAACGCGCTGAATGAACAGCTGTCGTCCTCGCAGCAGGACGTCAACCGCATCGAGAACCTGCTGCTGGGCTGCTTCCGCCGCTTCATCCAGCAGTGGCCGGAAGAATCGGGCGACTTCACCGTGTCGGTGGCTTCGGCCGAGGATTTCCTCGCCCGCCTGGAACGCCTGGAACGCGACGGCCTGCCGCAGCATGAAGAGCGCTTCTTCGACCTGCTGCAGAACCAGAGCAAGAACAACCTGCTGGCCCTGCAGCGCCACAGCGCCGAGGCCCGCAAGTCGATCGGCCAGCGCCTGGACGAGGTCAACGCCAGCCTGGAACAGGTACCGTTCAACCGCGGCACCCTGCTGACAATCGAGCTGAGCGACCGCCGCCTGCCGGAAGTGGGTGAGTTCCACCTGCAGCTGCGCGAGGTGTTGTCGCAGCAGCAGACCGAACAGCGCGAGCTGGCCGAATCGCAGTTCACCGTGCTGCGCCAGCTGGTCAACCGCCTCGGTTCGCAGGAAGGCGAGGACAAGCGCTGGCGCGAACTGGTGCTGGACGTGCGCATGCACGTCGAGTTCATCGGCGTGGAGCTGGACGCGGAAACGCGCCAGCAGGTCGAGATCTACCGCAGCGGCGCCGGCAAGTCCGGTGGCCAGCGGCAGAAGCTGGCTACCACCTGCCTGGCCGCAGCACTGCGCTACCAGCTCGGCGGCGCCGACAGCCAGCTGCCCAGCTATGCCGCCGTCGTGCTCGACGAAGCCTTCGACAAGGCCGACAACGAGTTCACTGCGCTGGCGATGAACATCTTCGACAACTTCGGCTTCCAGATGGTGGTCGCCACCCCGTTGAAGTCGGTGATGACGCTGGAGCCGTTCATCGGCGGCGCCTGCTTCGTCGAGATCAGCGGCCGCCACGACTCGGGCGTGCTGCTCATCGAGTACGACGAAGAAGGCAAGCGCCTGAAGCTGCCCGAGCGCAGCCGCCAGCAGGCCAACGAACCGGAAGAAGCCGAGGCCTGACCGCCCCGGGAAACCCCGTGCCAACCAAGGTTGGCACCTACCGGGTAGCGCCGGGCCATGCCCGGCGACATTTCGCCCTCACGCCCCGCGGAACGTATCCCACGCCATCCGCGCGATCAGCACCACCACCAGCCCCACGAACAGCTTGCGGATGAACGGCGTGCCGCCCTTCAGCGCCAGCCGCGTGCCCACCACCGAGCCGAAGATGTTGGCCGCCGCCATCGGCAGCGCGAACAGCCACAGGATGTTGCCGGTGGGGATGAAGAACGAGATCGCCGCCACGTTCGTCGCCAGGTTCACCACCTTCGACGCCGCCGAGGCGCGAAGGAAATCCAGGCCGAAGAAGCGCACGAACAGGAAGATCAGGAAGCTGCCGGTGCCCGGCCCGAAGAAGCCGTCGTAGAAACCGATCGCCGCGCCGATGGCCAGCGCGATGGCCAGCTCGCGGCGGCCGATCTCCTGCGGCCGGTGCAGGGCACCGAAATCCTTCTTCCACAGCGTGTAGCCCAGCATTGCCACCAGCAGCACCAGCACCAGCGGGCGTACCGCCTCCTTGGGCAGCAGGCTGACCGCCGTGGCACCGGCGAAGGAGAAGATGAAGGCGGTGCCGGCGGCGAACAGCACCGGTTTCCACGGGAAGCGCACGTTGCGCGCATAGCGCCAGGCTGCCGCGCCGGTGCCGAACATCGAACTGAACTTGTTGGTGCCGAACAGCATGGCCGGCGTCTGCTGCGGCAGCACCGTGAACAGGCCCGGCAGCTGCACCAGCCCGCCGCCGCCCACCGCCGCATCGACCAGGCCGGCGATGAAGGCAATCACCACCAACCACCACAACTCAGGGGGAACCAGTTCCAGCACGGCGATCGACACTTGGATGGGGGGCGACAGCATACGCCTGTCGCCGATGGATGCCGGGGGCGTCCCGCGCGACAATACCGGCATGACCCGAACACCCGCCGATCCCTGTCCCTGCGGCCTGCCCGCCGACTACGCCGCCTGCTGCGGCCGTTACCACGCTGGCGAGGCCGCGCCCGATGCCGAGCGGCTGATGCGTTCGCGCTACAGCGCCTACGTACGCCAGCTGGCCGACTACCTGCGCCAGACCTGGCACCCGGACACGCGCCCGGCCGGACTTTCGCTGGACGAGGCACCAGGCCAGCGCACCCAGTGGCTGGGCCTGACCGTGAACGAACATACCGTCACCGGCGCGGACAGTGCCGAGGTCCGCTTCACCGCCCGCTACCGCATCGGCGGTGGCAGCGCGGTGCGGATGACCGAGCACAGCCGCTTCCTGCGCATCGACGGCCGTTGGTACTACCTCGATGCAGTCTGAACCCCTGATGGGTCAAGCATCCACCTGGCCATGACATCGCGCTCACCCGCAGCAGCCGAAGCTGTTGCCCATGGACAGCGCAATCCTCGCCGTCGCTGCCCCGCAGCGTGAACTCGCCAGCCACTTCGCCCATGTGCGTGGACGCAGCCAGCAACTGGCCGCACCGCTCAGCGCTGAAGACGCGATGCTGCAGAGCATGGACGATGCCAGCCCGGCCAAATGGCACCTTGCCCACACCACCTGGTTCTTCGAGCGCTTCGTGCTGGCCAGCGTACGCGGCCACCAGCCGTGGGATCCGGCCTGGGACTTTCTGTTCAACAGTTATTACAAGAGCCTCGGCCCGGCCCATGCTCGCCCACGTCGTGGCCTGCTGTCGCGGCCCTCGCTGCAGCAGGTGTGCGACTATCGCCGGCACGTCGATGAGCAGGTGCTGGCGCGCCTGGCCAATGGCGATCTCGGTGAAGAAGCGCTGCAGCACCTGCAGCTGGGCCTGCAGCACGAACAGCAGCACCAGGAACTGCTGCTGACCGACATCAAGCACGCCCTGTGGTGCAACCCGCTGCAGCCGCCCTATCGCGAAGACCTCGCGGCGGCCGTCAGCGTGCCCAGCGCACAGGGCTGGGTTGCACGGGAAGAAAGCATCGTCAGCGTCGGCGCAGCGCGCTGGCCGCAGCACGCGCCCTTCGCCTACGACAACGAATCGCCGCGGCACCGCGTACTTGTTCCCGCACACGCCATCGCCGAGCGCCCGCTCAGCAACAGCGAGTTCCGCGCCTTCGTCGATGCCGGCGGCTACCGCGATCCGCGCTGGTGGCTCAGCGAAGGCTGGGCCCTGTGCGAGGCCGAAGGCTGGCAGCACCCGTTGTACTGGCACGACGACCTGCAGCGCGAGTACACCCTCGGCGGCTGGCGCGCGCTCGATCCACATGCGCCGGTCTGCCACCTGAGCTATTACGAAGCCGACGCCTGCGCGCGTTGGCATGAGGCACGGCTGCCGACCGAATTCGAATGGGAGGCGGCCGCCGCCACGCAGCCGCCCAGTGGCCACTTCGCCGATGACGACCGGCTGCACCCGCACGCGGCGCTGGGCAGCGGCCTGCGGCAGATGTTCGGGGATGTCTGGGAATGGACGTCCAGCGCCTATGGCGCCTACCCCGGCTTCCAGCCCTTCGGCGGCAACCTGGGCGAGTACAACGGCAAATTCATGTGTGGCCAGTGGGTGTTGCGCGGCGGCAGCTGCGCCACTCCGCGCGGCCACGTACGCAGCAGTTACCGCAACTTCTTCAATCCACCGGCGCGCTGGCAGTTCTCCGGCCTGCGCCTGGCGAGGGATCTTCCATGAGTACCGTGCAGGACGCGCTGCAGGCGCTGACCGACCTTACCCCCGGCCGCCAGCAGATCATGGCCGACGCCGTGGCCGGCCTCTCGTGCGCCGCACGCCAGCTGCCGTCCAAGTATTTCTACGACGCGCGTGGCTCGCGCCTGTTCGAGCAGATCACCCACACCCGCGAGTACTACCCCACGCGCACCGAACTGGCCCTGCTCGACAGGGTGCTGCCGGAAATCGCCAGCGCCGTCGGCGCCCATGCCCACGTGGTCGAACTGGGCAGTGGCAGCGGCCGCAAGACCGCCCTGCTGCTGGCCGCCCTGCACGATCCGGTGGCCTACACCCCCATCGAGATCTCGCGCGCCGCGCTGCTGTCCAGCATCGACCACCTGGCCCCGGCGCTGCCGCAGGTGGAGATGCTGCCGGTCTGCGCCGACTTCACCCGCCCGGTACAGGTCCCCGAACCGGGACGTGAGGCCGCACGGCGCCTGCTGTTCTTCCCCGGTTCCACCCTGGGCAACTTCGCCGACGAAGAGGCCATCGCCCTGCTGCGCGCGATGCGCCAGACCATGGGCGATGACGGCCTGGCGCTGGTCGGCATCGACCTGCACAAGGACCCGGCGCTGATCGAGGCCGCCTACAACGATGCCGACGGCATCACCGCCGCGTTCACCCTCAATCTGCTGGCCCGCCTCAACCGCGAGGTCGGCAGCGATTTCGACCTCGATGGCTTCCGCCACCAGGCCCGCTACAGCACAGCGCGCCTGCGCATCGAAACCGACCTGGTCAGCCAGCGCGAGCAGGACGTGCACCTGGACGGCCAGACCTTCCACTTCCAGGCCGGCGAACCGATCCGGGTCGAGTACAGCCACAAGTACACCGATGCCAGCTTCAACCACCTGCTGCAGCAGGCCGGGCTGGAAGCCATCGCCCACTGGAACGCGTCCGATCCGGCGTACGGCCTGCGCCTGCTGCGCGCCTCCGCTGCGCATCGGTAGCGCCGGGCCATGCCTGGCGGCTGCCAGACCGTCTGCCCGCGCTAACATGGCCCCAGCACCGGCAACACGGAGGACGCCATGCCCTTGATGACCACGCTCGGCCTGGCCGCCGCGCTGGCCGCGCCGTTGACGGCGCAACCGACACCCGCCGCTGATCCGGCCTTCGCCCGCTGCATGACGCAGCTGCAGGCCACGGCCGCCAAGCAGGGTATTGCCGCGGATCGCTTCGCTGCCATCACCGCCGGCCTGCAGCCCGACCCCAGTGTGCTGCCGCTGCTGGATGCTCAGCCGGAATTCACCACGCCGATCTGGGATTACCTGGCCGCCCTGGTCGATCGCCCGCGGGTGGACGATGGCCGGGCGATGCTGCAGCAGCATCGCGATCTGTTGCAGCGGGTATCGGCGCAGTACGGCGTCGATCCGGCCACCATCGTCGCCGTATGGGGCGTGGAGAGTGACTACGGCCGCGTGTTCGGCAAGCGTCCGCTGCTGCAGTCGCTGGCCACGCTGTCCTGCGCCGGCCGTCGCCAGCCCTTCTTCCGTGGCGAACTGCTGGCGCTCATCACGCTGATCGAGCAGGGCGACCTGCAGGCGCAGGGACTCACCGGTTCCTGGGCCGGCGCCTTCGGCCACACCCAGTTCATGCCCAGCACCTATGCGCGCATCGCCGTCGACGGTGATGGCGATGGCCGCCGCGATCTGGTCGGCAGCATTCCCGATGCACTGGCCTCCACCGCCAACTATCTCAAGCGCGCCGGGTGGCGCAGCGGCGAGCCGTGGGGCATGGAGGTGCGTATTCCCGAGGGCTTCAAGACGGCGCAGGCCGGGCGCACCCAGCGTCGCGCGCTGGCCGACTGGCGCGCACTGGGCATCACCGGCCTGGATGGCAGCGCCCTCGCACCGCAGGGTCTGCCGGCCGATGCCCGTGCGGCCCTGCTGCTGCCGGCCGGGGCTAAGGGCCCGGCGTTGCTGGTGTTCCGCAACTACGATGCGATCTACAGCTACAACGCCGCCGAGAGCTATGCGCTGGCCATCGCCACCCTGGCCGACCGCCTGCGTGGCGGCAACGGCCTGGCGACCGCCTGGCCCACCGATGATCCCGGCCTCGGCCGCGACGAGCGCGGCCAGTTGCAGACCCTGCTGCTGGGACGTGGCCACGATATCGGCAGCGTCGACGGCATGATCGGCAATGCCAGCCGGCGCGCGATCCAGGTCGAGCAGCGGCGCCTGGGCTGGGCCGACGCCGATGGCCGCCCCGGCCAGCGCATCCTGCGCGCGCTGCAGGCCGAACCGCGCACGCCGGCCACGCCCACCCGTTTCAGCCTTCCCGCCAACTACAGTGCCGCGCAGTCGCCGGCCTTACGGAGTCGATCCACCGTGCAACAGATCCAGGGTGTCAGCAGCGGCCAGTTCCAGGGACTCGATGCCTGGCTGGTGGAAACCCCCGAAGCCACCGCCGCCATCAGCGTGTTCGGCGGCCAGCTGCTGTCCTTCGTGCCCAAGGGCCAGCCCGACGTCATGTGGCTTTCGCCCACGCGCGCCGAGCTCCCCACGCCCATCCGTGGCGGCAGCCCGGTGTGCTGGCCGTACTTCGGCCGCCAGGGCCAGGGCAATGACGTGCCGGCGCACGGCTTCGTCCGCACCCTGCCGTGGGAACTGCAGCAGGCGCGCCGCCTCGACGACGGCAGCATCGAGCTGACCCTGGCGCCGCCGGCGCTGCAGGATCTCGGCCTGCGCCTGAGCATGACCGTGCGCGTGGGCCGCGAGCTGCGCCAGCAGCTGGTTACCGAGAACACCAGCAGCGCACCGGCCACCTTCACCCAGGCCCTGCACAACTACTTCCGCGTGGGCGACGCCACCCGCGTGGAAGTGGACGGCGTGGACGGGGTGACCTACCAGGACAAGTACGAAAACTACGCCCAGACCCGCCGCCAGCAGGGGCCGTGGTCGCTGCGCGACCCGCGCGATCCGGGCCGCAGCGATCGCATCTACAGTCCGGCCGGTGGCCGCTACGTGCTGCGCGACCCGGTGCTCAAGCGCCGCATCGAACTGCGTACCGAAGGCAGCCGCGCGCTGGTGGCCTGGAACCCCGGCGCTGAAGCGGCGGCGAAGATGGCCGACGTTGGCGATGGCTGGCGCGAGTACGTCTGCCTGGAGGCGGCCAACGCCGGCCCGGATGTCGTGACCGTGGCCCCGGGCGGCCGCCACGTCCTGGTGCAGGTGCTGTCCAGCCAGCCCCAGCCCTGAACGGGGTCCCGTTGCAGACAAGGAGCGATGCATGCAGGAAGCACAGTGGTTCTACGCCAACAGCAGCCAGCGCGAGGGACCGGTCGACCTGGCCGCCCTGCGGCAGCTGCAGGCCGAGGGCAGGGTAGGGGCCGCCACCCTGCTCTGGTGCGAGGGCATGCCGACCTGGCGCCCGCTGGCCGAACTCGACCCGCCGCCCCAGACGGCCGACGTGGCCGCCCCGGCGGTTGTCGTCGACCGTGGCATCGATGACCCCTACCGCGCGCCCGACACGGCGCCGGCGCTGCTGGCGGGCACCGCACAGGACAGCCAGCCGCTGGAAGGCGACATGGCGCTGTACGCCGCGCTGGTCGGCCGCAACTTCGCCCTGTACCGGCGGCGCTGGCGGCTGGACCAGGGCGTGCCCCATGCGTCCGGTACCTGGCACTGGCCCGCGTTCCTGTTCGGCCTGCCGTGGATGATGTACCGGCGCATGTACCGGGTGGCGATGCTGTGGATCGCCGTGCTGGTGGCCAGCAGCGTGGCCGAAGCCCTGCTCGACGTGCCGCAGGCCTTCTCGTCCATCTCAAGCCTGGCGCTGGGCGTCACCGCCGGCGTGTTCGCCAATCACTGGTACCTGCGGCACTGCCAGCGCCAGATCGCCCAGGCCCGCGCGCTGAAGGGCAGCGACCCGGCCGCGCTGCAGGAGGAATTGGCCCGGCGCGGCGACGTCAGCTGGCTGGGCCTGGTGCTCAGCCTTGCTGCGGTACTGGCGCTGCTGGTGGGCCTGGCGTTCCTGCCGACGTCCTAGTGAGCCTGCAGCCGTGGGCGCAGCACCAGCAGGCACAGCGAACCGGCCACCAGGCCCCAGAAGGCCGAACCGATGCCGGCCAGTGACACGCCGGAGGCGGTGACCAGGAAGGTGACCAGCGCGGCTTCGCGGTCGCGTTCCACGGCCAGTGCGCTGGCCAGGCTGTTGCCGATGGTGCCGAACAGGGCGATGCCGGCCACGCAGGCGACCAGTTCCCTGGGGAAGGCGGCGAACAGCGCCGCCACGGTTGCGCCGAACAGGCCGATCAGGATGTAGAAGGCGCCGGCCGCCATCGCTGCGGTGTAGCGGCGTGCGGGGTCTTCATGGGCATCGCGACCCATGCAGATCGCCGCGGTGATCGCCGCCAGGTTCAGTGCATAGGCGCCAAAGGGCGCCAACACGGTGTTGACCACGCCGATCCAGCCGATCACCGGCGAGATGGGCGCGCTATAGCCGGAGGCGCGCATCACCGCCACCCCGGGAATGTTCTGCGAGGCCATGGTGACCACGAACAGGGGCAGGGCGATGCCGGCCACCGCCTGCCACGACAGCGAGGGCGTGACCCAGTGCGGCGTGGCCAGCTGCAGGTGCAGGTCCTGCGCATGCAGCTGGCCACGGCTGGCAGCGATGATGATGCCGACCAGCAGAGTGGCGATCACCGCATAGCGTGGGAACAGGCGTCGTCCGGCCAGCCAGGTGGCGAACATCGCCAGGGCGAGCACGACCTGGGTGTTCATCGCCACGAACACGTCCAGGCCGAAGCGCAGCAGCACGCCGGCCAGCATGCCCGCCGCCAGCGCCATCGGCACGCGCTGCATCAGACGGGCGAAGATGCCCGAGAAGCCGGCGATCATCCCCAGCACCGCGGCGAGCAGGAATGCACCGGTGGCCTCGGACAGCGAGGCGCCACCGGCACCCACCACCAGCATTGCCGCACCCGGGGTCGACCAGGCGGTGACCACGGGCACCCGGTAGCGCAGTGAGAGACCCATACAGGTGACGCCCATGCCCAGGCCAAGCGCCCACATCCATGACGCGATCTGTGCCTGGTCGGCGCCGACGGCCTGTGCGGCCTGGAACACGATCACCGCCGAACTGGCGAAGCCCACCAGCACCGTGATGAAGCCGGCCACGATTGCCGGTACCGAAAGATCGCGCCACCACACCTGCCTGACCTGCGTGCCCATCGTTGTCTCTTCTGTATGCATCCGTACATACATAGCGCTCGCGGCGTTGACCGCGCAACGCGCGGGCAACGCCGCAGGGATGCCGGCACGCGTGCCATGCACGGCACAGGCGATGCGATTGTCATCTTCCTGAAAAAAAGGGTTGACGAATTCTGCAGGATCTCTAGAATTCGCTCCCTTGCTGCGGCGTGGCAACTTCCTCGGAAGCGACACGCCAACAGCGACGCCACACCGGCGGACGAGTTGATCGAACGAAGGTGTTGACGGACTCGAAAAGTCCGGCATAATAGGCGGCTCGCAACGACGAAAGACCTTCGGGTCCAACGACGAAGCAGCATCGGCAACAACGTCCACTCCGGTGAGGCGACCTTGAAAAAAGGTGTTGACGAAGCGGAAAAGCCGGCTATAATGGGCGGCTCGCTACGAAGGAAACTTCGCAGCACACGGGAACGGCGCTGAGGCCACTTCCCCTGATCTTTGAAAGTATGCGCAGGTATCTTGTGAAGGCGCCTGCAGGAAGGATGACTGTCCATCTTGCAGACGTTTGATCAAGCAACTATTAATTGTTTTAAAGCAAGCGATACGTTGCCAGCATCAATCATCTGCAGCTTTAAATTTTGATCTTCGGATCATGTAG